>JAAYBH010000245.1 GCA_012718935.1 Clostridiales bacterium | reverse complement strand
TCCCGGCTTGCTGCTTTCTCTTTTGACATCATGTGTATCGCCCCGTTTCTTCCCTCCTATTTTACCATATATTGAGGTCCCATGCTAAGCTTTTCGCTATACATGGGACCTTTGTCTACAGTCTGAACCACTCGCTAGGCGAGTGGTTCAAAAGAAGCCTTATGGCGATAATGCTGAGAATAAAACTCCCTTTGCTAGAATGGAAGTGCGGTCAGCCAACTGCACAACAAAGCAAAGGGAGGTCATCTAAATGAATGACGTAAACAGTTTATCGCACACGAGCTGGAATTGCAAATACCACATAGTATTTGCACCAAAGTACCGAAGGAAGGTCTTTTATGGAGAAAAACGAAGAGAAATGGGAGAAATATTAAGGACGCTGTGTAACTGGAAGAAGATAAAGATAGTCGAAGCAGAAGTGTGTGCAGATCACGTACACATGCTGTTAGAGATACCGCCGAAAATAGCGGTTTCGAGCTTTATGGGATATCTAAAAGGGAAGAGTAGCTTGATGATCTACGAGAAGTATCCGGAGTTGAAGTATAAATACAGGAGCAGAGAATTCTGGTGTCGTGGGTATTACGTGGATACAGCGGGAAAAAATGCGAAAAAGATACAGGAGTACATAAAGCGACAACTCGAAGAAGATCAAGCAGGAGAACAGCTGACAATGACAAAATAGTACGCCCGCTTGCGGGCAGCAAGTAACAGAGATTTCGCGGCTGGCAGATCCGTAGCCACGCCACGTGAGGCGTCGCTAGTAACATAGGGCTATGCCCGTAAAAGCAGAACCCCCGGCTTTGCCGGGGGGTTCCTGTTGTATCAGAAAACCCCGCGTTAGACGCGGGGTACAGTGGAGCTTTAGCGATAAGACATAACAAAAAACCGCCGGCGGATAGTTATTTTTTATTGTCGAACATAAAGGTGGACGTCGGTTTCTCCGATTTCTCCCGCGGCTTCTTTTTCTCCTCCCGCCCGTCCCGCAGGCCGCGCCTCCTTCCGGCGCGCTTTCGCGCGGACCGCACGAGGAGCGCAGCGGCGCCCCCCACGAGCAGGAGCCCCACGACGCCGAGAAAAACAAGGGTCCTGACGTCCAGCAACGGCTCATCCTCTGCAGGCTCCTCCGCCGGTGCCGTGCTCGGGGCGAGGCCCGGCTTCGCGCCCTCGAATACCACGCCCGTGTACCTGTAGAGCTCGTTCTCCTCCATGGAGACATCCCGCAGACCGCTGACCGTAAGCGTCACGCCCGCCGAATCCGGGATGACGCCCGGCGCCGGCGTGAGGCGGCAGGAGCCGTCCTCCTGCAGCTCCGCTCCGGTGAGCAGGAGGGCTGTGCCGTCCCCATCGGCGAGGGCGTAGTGCTCCAGCAGTTCAACCCCCGTCACCGGCTCACTGAAGCTGACGAGGATGGCGTCCGCCGCCGCGTCGTACAGGGCTTTGGTTACCCGCGGGCGTGTGGTGTCCGGCACCCAGTCGTCGAGTTTGACCTCGCTTGTGACGGACTCGCCGCTCCCGAGCGCAATGCGCAGCTGCACCACATTCCCCTTGGCGAGGTTGTTTGCCGCCTCGAGCTGCAGCAGCCAGCCCCCCTCCAGGCGGCCCAGCAGCCTGTCCAGCACGGCGGCGGCGTCATTTGCCCCGAAGAGATACAGTTCGCCGCCCGAGAGGTGGATGAAGCCGCGAAACTTCTCGACGACCGACTCCTGCGCGCTGTCGAGGCACATCGCGCTCACGGAGACGCCGCTCTGCCGGAGCTCTTCCTCCAGCTCCTCCTGCGTCATGCCCGCGTCCGTGTCGTCGATGCCGTCGGATATGACCACGGCCACCCGGCGCATGTCGCTTGTCTGAGACACGAGGGCGATGAGGGTGTCCATGGCGTCATAGAACTTTGTGCGGTTGTCCCGGTTCTTCAGGGACTGCAGCGCGGACGCGGCCTCCTCCCGCCCCTCGTCCCCCCGGAGGAGCAGCGTGACCTCGTTCCCGAAGGTTATGAGCGCCATTTTGTCCTGCTCCCGCAGCCTCTCATAGGCTGCCGTCACGGCATCGCGCGCGGCATAGAAGTGGGCGTCCGGGATGGAGGCGGACACATCGAGCATATAGACATAAAATATTCCCTGCTCGGAGCGGCCGAGAGTGCGCACAGAGAGCGGCGCGCCGTCCAGGGATGCCTGTATCTCCTCCGGCGGCAGCTGCGACAGCTCGTTCCCGTCCTGGTACAGATACACGTCGATCCCGGGCATTTTTACCTGCGCCTGTTCAATGGAAAGCGCGCGCGCCCCCAGAGGCAGCAGCCACAGCAGGGCCGCGAGCAGCAGAAAGCGGACAAGCCTTTTCAGCACGCCTGACATCCCCTCCCTTTTCCCGTCGATTATAGCATGGGGGATCCCCTTTTTTCAATCCCGACATTATATTACATAGTGACGCCGATACGCGGTCTACGAAGCCCCCGCGCCCGTTCTTTAACCGGCATGCGACGGGCGGCAGAATTGACATAATTCCGGCATATGATTTTTTCCCTTATTTTATATGGATTTGAGTTTACCAAAAAAACAAAGTGAGTGCCAGAATAAGCTAGAAACGGAGCAAGATAGCGGGGGAGAGGAAGTTGTGATGTGGTAGACTTTTTGAAGAAAAAAGGCTGTATTTTATGATTAATTATACCAAGGATTCCTACCTTGTGAATTATTATGAAATGGGGAAACATAAATTGGCAGCAGTCTGTTGACAGAGTTATAATATATGTGATAATATACTACATAAATTTGTACCATCTGACATACTTTTTTGTCGCAATCCGACATACTTTGATAGTATCTGACGTGCATATAGACTTACATAACATTCAGGCGGCTCCCTGCCTTATGTATGGCGCCGGAGTCTTCATGATACGCGCACGTTTCGGGCGCAGCCTGCCCCCCTCCGCGGCTTCACTCTTTGAATGAGAGGGTATTCGATTTGAAACTGGAAAAGAAAAAATACCGCCTGGGAGAGCTCCTGGTGCAGCAGGGGCTGATCACGGAGGAGCAGTTGGCCGCGGCGCTGTCCCAGCAGCAGAAGAGCCGCAAGCGGCTCGGCGACATCCTCGTGGAAAGCTGCAACATCACGGACGAGGATATCGTGCTGGCCCTACACCTGCAGCTGGGGATCGACATGATCGATCTGCGCGGCATCAAGATCCCGCCCGAGGTTATCTCCCTCATACCCGGCTCCGTGCTGCGCAAGCACAGCGTCCTGCCCATCAGTTTTGATGAAACCACCTCAAATGTCCTCTTGCTCGCTATGGCGGACCCGCTTGACATGGCGGCGCAGGACGACATCTCCATTATCACAAACTGCCTTATCGAGCCGCGCCTCTCCACCCAGAGTGTGATAAACTCCGTCCTGGATCGGTACTTCGGTACAGACGAGGCCATGTCGGCCGCCGAGCAGTACGCAAAAGGGCGCGAGCAGCAGATGCTGCAGGCGGAAGCGGCCGCCCTTCAGGACGAACTGGAGGTCTCCTCGGCGCCGATCGTGCAGCTCGTCAAATCCATCGTCGAGCAGGCGGTGCGGCAGAGGGCCAGCGACATCCACTTCGACGCGCTGGAGAAGCAGGTGCGCGTCCGCTACCGCATAGACGGCGTGCTCTCGGAGAAGATGCTCTACGACATCACCCTGCTGCCCGCCATCGTCACGCGCATCAAGATCCTTGCTTCGCTCGACATCTCCGAGAAGCGCAAGCCACAGGACGGTCGCATGACCATGATGGTGGACCGGGTCGAATATGACATCCGCGTGTCCGTCCTCCCCTCCGTCTACGGCGAGAAGGTGGTCATGCGGCTCGCCAACGCCAGCGCGCTCACGCGCAGCAAAGCCGAGCTCGGCCTGCGGGAAACGGAGCTGGAGCTGTTCGACCACATGCTCTCGAACCCAAACGGCATCATTTTGGTAACGGGACCCACCGGCAGCGGCAAATCCACGACGCTCTATACGGCACTGTCGGAGCTGAACAAAGAATCGGTGAATATCATTACCGTTGAAGACCCGGTCGAGGCAAATATCCCGGGAGTCAATCAGGTGCAGGTCAATACAAAAGCGGAACTGACCTTCGCCAACGCGCTTCGTTCCATCCTGCGTCAGGACCCGGATATCATCATGATCGGTGAGATCCGAGATTATGAAACCGCCTCCATCGCCGTACAGGCTGCCATCACCGGCCATCTGGTGGTGAGCACACTTCACACCAACAGCGCGTCCGCGACAATTACGCGGCTTCTGGATATGGGAGTTGAATCCTATCTGATCGCCGACTCGGTGGTGGGGGTCATTGCCCAGCGGCTTGTGCGCCGGCTCTGCAGCGCCTGCCGCCGCCAGCGCCCTGCTACGGATTCCGAAAAGATACATATGGGCTTTGCCCCCCTTCAGGAGGTACTCATTTACGACCCGGTCGGCTGCCAACTGTGCTCGGATACGGGTTATTACGGCCGAATCGGCGTTTATGAGATCATGGAGGTTACGCCGGCGCTGAAGACCATTATCACCAGAAAGGGTTCTTCCGAACAGATCAAGGAAACAGCCCTCGGTGAAGGCATGAGTACGCTGCGCATGAGCGCGCGGCAATATGTGCTCGACGGTGTCACCTCCATACAGGAGATGTTCACTGTATCTTTTGAGCTATAACGGACGAAAGGATGGCCCATGATGACTTCATTCACCGAACTCGTCCGGACGGCTGTGGAGGGTAACGCCTCGGACATTCACCTCAGCTGCGGACGCCCGCCCTCCTGCAGGATATTCGGCACCATCCGTCCAATGACGGAGAGTATCCTCAAACCCGCGGACACCGAGGCCTACGCGCGGGAGATCATGTCGGAGGATCAGCTCAATACCCTGCGGGTGAAGGGCGAGGTGGACTTCGCCTATTCCCTCCAAGGGCTCGGGCGCTTCCGTGTGAACGTGTTCCGGCAGCGCGGCAGCCTCGCGATGGCGGCCCGCGTCTTGAACGCGGATATCCCGACGCCGGAGGAGCTCGGCATCCCACCCTGCGTGGTGGAGATGACGAATAAGAAGCGCGGCCTCGTCCTCGTCACAGGGCCGACGGGCAGCGGCAAATCCACCACCCTCGCCTCGCTCATCAACATCATAAACCACACCTATTACGACCATATCATCACGCTGGAGGACCCCATCGAGTACCTGCACAACCACGACAGGTCCATCGTGAACCAGCGCGAGATGGGCGGCGACACCAAGGACTATTCGTCCGCCCTGCGCGCAGCCCTCCGCCAGGACCCGGACGTCATCCTGGTAGGCGAGATGCGCGACCTGGAGACCATCTCCATCGCCGTGACCGCGGCGGAGACGGGCCACCTCGTGTTCTCCACCCTGCACACCATCGGTGCCGCGAACACCATCGACCGCATCATCGACGTGTTCCCGCCCTACCAGCAGCAGCAGATCCGCACCCAGCTCGCCGATGTGCTGGAGTGCGTCGTGTCGCAGCAGCTGCTGCCCAAGCGCAGCGGCCACGGCCGCGCCGCAGCCTTCGAGGTGATGCTCGCAAACCCCGCCATCCGCAACGACATCCGAGAGGCCAAGACCTACCAGATCCACACCGTGCTGCAGACCAACCGAAAGGTGGGTATGCAGACCATGGACGACTGCCTGTTTGACCTCTACTCGCGCGGAGAGATCTCGGCGGACACCGCGCTGCAGTATTCGCAGGATCGCCTCGCGCTCAGCAAGCGCATCATCTAAAGGCACCGTTAGGAGGAGATTGCTTTGTCCAGCTTCACTTATCTCGCCGTCGACAAGAGCGGCAGGGAGGTCAAGGGCTTCCTGGAGGCCGACAATCTCGAGAAGGCCGCGGAGGAGCTCAAGAGAAACAACCTCATGGCCGTCTCCCTGAACAGCGCCGGCGCGCTCGGCCGCGAGGTCAAATTCAGTTTTATGATGAAAAAGCCGAAGCCGCGCGACATGTCCGTGTTCTGCCGCCAGTTCGTGAGCATCCTGACGGCCGGCGTGCCGGTGCTCTCGGCTCTTGAGATGCTCTCCCTGCAGACGGAGAACAAGCGGCTTGCCGCGGCCCTCGCGAGCTGCACGTTGGAGATCGAAAAGGGCGAGTCCCTGGCGGACGCCATGAGCGCGCACGGCAAAATTTTTCCGGATATGTTCATCACTATGGTGCGCGCCGGCGAGGCTACCGGCAGCCTGGAGATTTCCTTCACCCGCATGGCGCAGCAGTTCGAGAAGGACGCCAAGCTGCGGGCCACCGTGCGCAAGGCCAGCATCTACCCCGTCATCGTGGCGCTCATCGCCGTTGGTGTCGTCATCGGCATGCTGACCTTTGTCATCCCCACCTTCCAGACCATGTTCGAGCAGCTCGGGACGGAGCTGCCGGCCCTGACCCGCGGGGTCATCGCCGCGAGCAAGTTCATGCAGAAATACTATCTGCTGATCATCGGCGGCCTTGCCCTGCTCGTCCTGCTCTTCCGCCAGCTGCGGAACAACAGCGGCTGGCGGCACTTCGCCGACAGGCTCAAGATGAAGCTCGGCCCCCTCGGCAAGCTCACGGTCAAGACCGCCAGCGCCCGCATGGCGCGCACGCTCTCAACGCTCCTCGCCGCCGGCATCCCGCTCATCGACGCGCTGGATATCACGGCCGACACCATGACGAATGTCTATTTCAAAGAGGCGCTGCAGGACGCGAAGGACGACGTGTCCATGGGCAGCACCCTCTCGGAGCCCCTCATCCGCGGCGGTATCTTCCCGAACCTCGTATGCCACATGCTGAAAATCGGGGAGGACACCGGCAACATGGAGGGCATGCTCGACAAGCTCGCCGACTACTACGAGGAGGAGGTCACCCAGGCCACGGAGCAGCTCATGGCGGCGTTGGAGCCCCTCATCATCATCTTCCTGGCCGTCGTCGTCGGCACCCTGATCCTCGCCATCATCTCGCCCATGGCGAAGATGTACGGCGCCCTGGACGCACTGTGAGCCTGGGCGGCAAAAAATATTTTACTAATCTGTAAATTATCCGTGAAATCTTCCGATGAATATATAACCAAGATGAAATACCGGCGTGTAAGAGTACAATGACACGACGGGGACAATGGGCATGATCCCGAGGCGCCGGGGGAGCGCGGCGGGAAAGATAAAATTAAACATAAGAGAGGTAATCATCATGCAAAAGCTCATGCAAAAGCTCATGCAAAAGCACCGGAAGTTCCTGAAGGGCGACGCCGGCTTCTCCCTGGTCGAGCTCATCATCGTCATCGCCATCATGGCCGCCCTCATCGCCATTCTCGCCCCGCAGTATCTGAAGTATGTGGAGCGTTCCCGCATTCAGGCCGACGTCACCACCGGCAGCGAGCTGCTCCAGGCCGTTAAAGTCCTTGCGAGCGATCCCGCAATTGCAGGTACCGCCTTTAGTGTGGCATGGGATGAAGCCGCCGGCGGACTTACAGTAACCGGCATTACACCGACCACTCTCGTCACCGATATGACCGGCACAAATGTGGGCGCTGCCAAAGCTACCAACACAGCCGACCTCACCATAAGCGTCTCCACTACCGGCGTCGTCACTGTGTCAAATACCGTCGTAAGCAACACCTCTGGAGTGGCCTCCACCTGGCCCACAGTCCTCAACACTCCAGCTACTTAATTACACTCTGAAAGGACTCCATTGAAAGGACTCGGTCGCGATGCTCCCTTATATTGTCATCTTTCTCTTCGGCATCACGGTGGGCAGCTTTCTGAACGTCTGCATCCTCCGGCTGCCAAAAAAGGAGAGCATCGTGGCCGTGCCCTCCCACTGCGTGAACTGCGGGAAGAGGCTCCGCCCCCTGGAACTCGTCCCTCTCTTCAGCTACCTCTGTCTTCGGGGCCGCTGCGCCGGATGCAAAGCCCGCATCTCCGCCCAGTATCCCATCGTGGAGGTAGCAAACGGCCTTCTGTGGTGTGTCCTCTATTGGCATTTCGGCGCTTCGGCGGACCTTCTCTTCGCCTGCGCCCTCTGCTCCGCCCTGCTCGTCATGGCTGTTGTCGACGGGCGCACGCGCGTGATCCCGCCGGGGACGACGGTTTTTATCCTCGTCCTCGGCGCGTTGCGGCTTTTACTGCATCTCGGAGACTGGCCGCTCTACGCGATCGGCTTTTTCGCCGTCAGCGCCTTCCTGCTGCTCGTGCTGTTAGTGACCGGCGGGCGGGGCGTCGGCGGCGGCGATGTGAAGCTCATGGCGGCCTGCGGGCTCTTTCTCGGGTGGAAGCTGGTGCTCCTCGCCTTTTTCATGGGCTGCGTCGCGGGCTCCGTGGTGCATCTCAGCCGCATGGCCTTCAAAAAGGCCGGGCGTGTGCTGGCCCTGGGTCCCTATCTCGCCTTCGGCGTCCTCGTCTCCCTGCTGTGGGGGGACGCCATCCTCCGCTGGTATCTCGGTCTTCTCGGGCTTTGATACCCCCTGCGGATGCGGGCAGCGCGACTGCCCGCATCCGCAATGGGTATGAAACCCAACCCTTGGCATTCTGATCAATAAGGGGGAAACAGCATATGGCTGCGAAAACGCTCAACATCGAGATCGCCGACCGCCTCGTCAAGGTGTGCGAGTCCATCCCGAAGGGCAAATCCTACCAGATTAAGCACAGCTTCATGTTTCAGACGCCGGAGAACGCCGTGGCGGACGGGGCGGTCCTCGCGCCCGACATTCTCGCCGCCGAGCTCCGGGGGCGACTTAAGGAGCACGGCCTGACGGATGTAAAGAGCGCCGTGTTCACCATCACCTCCGGCAAGGTGGCCTCCCGCGAGGTCATGCTTCCCCCCATCAAGGAAAACCACATCAGGAACGCCGTCGCAACGAATGCGGCGGACTACTTCCCGATCGACCTCAGCAGCTACCACATCACTTACAACCTCCTGGAGCGCACCGAAAAGGGGGAGGAGGCGGGCTGCCGCGTGCTCGTCTACGCCGCCCCTCTCGCGCTGCTGGAGGGTTATTTTAAAATGGCGGACAAAGCCAACCTCAGCGTCAAGGCCATCGACTTTTCCGGCAACAGCCAGTACCAGGCCCTGCGCGCACTGCGCTCCGCCGACGTCACCATGTATGTGAACGTGGACTGCACCAGCTCCTTCGTCACCTTCCTCCAGAACGGGAAGCTGCTGATGCAGCGCTCCTTCACCTTCGGCGGGGACGAGATGATCCTCGGCTACATGAACGCCGCCGGCAAGACCGGCGTGGAGTACGTCGAGGCGCTGCACGAGTGCAGCGAGGAGCCGGCGTCCTTTTTCTCCCGGAACGTCATGGACGACGCCGAGGTGAGCGAGAACCTCAACCGCCTCGTCGGCAGCATCATCCGAGCGGGCGACTACTTCAACTCCAACCACTGGGACGTGCAGGTGGGGAGGGTTGTGCTGCTCGGCCCCTGCAGCCGCCTCGTAGGGCTGCGGGATCTGGTGGCGAACGGGACGGGGCTCGAGACCACCCAGCTGGGCGAGATGCCCGGCATCACCTCCTTCGCCAATGCCGCGGAGAGCGCCTCCTTTTATATCTCCTGCCTCGGCAGCTCGATCGCTCCGCTGGATTTCATGCCGCCGCAGTTTTTGGCCGACCGCAAGTCGGCGAAGAAGTCGCGCGAGAAGACCGATTCGATCGTGCTCGGCGTCATTGTGAGCGTCGTGGGCCTTCTCGCCGTCCTCGCGCTGTCCGCCCTGGCGTTTCTCGGCTATGTAGACGCCCGCCAGAACAAGGCTGCGATGGAAAAGGAGATCACCGGCCTGGAGTACGCCCGGACCGCCTATGAGACCTACCTGCAGTACCAAAAGAACGCAGATGCGATCACCGCGCTCTCGGTTAACATCTCCTCGCCCAATGACGAGCTGCTCGCTTTCATCGGGGAGCTGGAGGAGAGGATGCCCAGCGATATCGAGGTGCTGTCCGCCGTGTGCTCGCGGGAGTCCGCCAGCATGAACATCACCGTGCCAAGCTATGACGAGGCCGCCGTGGTGCTGGTACAGCTGCGCGACTTCGAGAGTATCGTCTCTCTCGAGGTCTCCCCCATTGTGGAGCAGGAGGACGAGACGGGCGTCAGCCACGTCAACTTCTCCGTGAACTGCCTGTACAAACAGAATCCCGCCGCCGCGTACCCCGAAGCGAGCCCCGAAGCGAGCCCCGAAGCGAGCCCCGCGCCCTGATAAAACACTAAGCATAGGGAGGCCCTCTTATGCATATTTCAAAACACGACGCGAACCTGCTGCTCATCCTGCTGGGCGTCATCATCTTCGTCGGCGGCTACTTCGCCGTCTACAACCCCACCATCGGCAAGACGGAGGCGGTGGAGACGGAGATCAGCGCCCTGCAGCCCACGCTTACCGAGCTGCGGGACCACCAGGCGAAGCTCGGGACCTACGAGGCCGGGATCGCGGAGTTCCGGGACGTGATCGCCGGCGAAATGGCGCTCTACCCCAGCGCCGTGCGCCCGGAGGACTTCATCATGTACGCCATCGAACTGGAGGAGAAGACCGGGCTGGACGTTACGAATATCGGCTTTGAGGAGCCGGTGATGCTTGCTCAGTTCGACAGCATCCGGGAGGAGGGCTCCCAGCAGATCGTCACGCCCCTTACGGCCTTTGAGTACGGCGTGACGATGAACTGCAGCCTCTCGTACGAGGAGCTTAAGGACCTGATCAAGCACATCGACGACACAGCTCTCAGCACGAAGCTCGACACCGTGAGCGTCAGCTTCGACTCGGAGAACGGCGGTCTTGTCGGCTCCGCCACGGTAGACAAATACTATATCACCTCCGGCAGCGAGCCCTACGTGCCCACGCAAGTGCCTGATGTCTCCCTCGGCACGGAGGACATCTTCGCCACCTTCACCGCCGTCCCGGCGGAAACTGTCCCGGCGGTGACCGACACCGAAGGCTGACACCACGCCATGTACGCCAAATAAGGAGGCGCCCCATGAAAAAATACGCGCCGCACCTCGACGACCGGGGGCTGACCCTTGTGGAGCTGCTGGTCGCGGTAGCCATCCTTGCCATCGTCACCGCGCCCCTGCTGCACTCGTTTTTCACCTCGGCCAAGACGACGTATAAGAGCCGGCAGCTCGGCGACGCCACGACCTGCGCCCAGAACATTATTGAGACCATCGAGGAGACGCCTGTCGACTCCCTGCTCACGCCGGGCGGCCTGGCGGGGATGGCGGGGAGCCTGGGTCTGGACCTGGTCCACGACCTGGATGCCGACGCGGACTTTTATGTGCCCGACGTATCCGACCCGGACGGTTACACCCCCTCCGCCGCGGCGGTCAGGGATTCAAACGAAAAGTATTACATCGGGCTGCAAGGCGTGGACGCTGGCAGCTCGAGTTTTGACGCACTCATCACGCTCGACGCGAGCAATGTGCTGAATGAAAGCCCCGTCACACAGTATACGGAGCTCATCGCGACCATGCAGCCCCAGGGGGTTGAAAACCCCGACGACCGCGCCCGGGCGGATTTCGATTTGGCCTGCAATGACCCCGCGCTGGGCGTCGACCCCGCGTCGGGCGGCAGCGTATTGAACAAGAGCCTCTACCGCACAATCTCCATCGACGTCGGGATAGGCTTCCTGAGCGCGGACGGCAAGGCCGCCCAGTTCCCCATCACCCTCACCTACACGTATTCCGGCGGCTTTGACTATCAGGTAGACAATTTAAGCCCCGTCCTGCACAAAAGCTATGTCTGGCCCTCGGCCACGGACCCCGGCCCTGCCCCCATGACCGTGCTGTACGGCGCACCGATCGGCGCCCTCGACGGCACGCTCCCCGCCTCGGAAGCCGCCTTTTCGATGTATTTCTTCTTTGACAGCTTCTATGCTATCGGCAACGGGACAGACGAGACCATCATCATCCGCAACTTCAACAATGAGTACTACGGCCGCGATCTCCGCTTCAACCTCTTCCTCGTCAGGCAGAAGGTGGCGGGGAAGCCGGTCGACGAGTGGAATACGACACCGGGCAGCGAGGCGACCTATTCAGCCCTCGTCAAGCAATACGAGCCCTATGGGCTCGGCACCGAAGTCGTCGGCGGCGTGACCACGAACATCAACGCCTGCAAGGTCTATACGAACATGAACACAAACCTGCTGACCGACGGCAACATCCCCGGCTTTGCATACCGCGTGTTCCCCAGCGTCTCAAACGACGCCCTGTGGTATAACCCCGGCACGGCGGAGCCGAAGCTCGTCGTGTCCGACATCCTGGACAGGATGCTGTATGTGAACGTGAAGCTCTTCCCGGTCGGCGAGGGCTTTGCTGCCGGCAAGGAACTGATCTCCATGAACGCCACCAAGCTCGACTGAACCCACCGGAAGGAGGAGAAATACGCCATGCTCCGGACCAGGAATCATATTGCGCGCCTCGCGCGGGACGACCGCGGCTCCGGCCTTGTCACGGTACTCGTGACGATGCTCTTTGTCGCTATACTGGGCACGATCCTGCTCTTCACCTCCTACACGGGTTTTCTTATAAAGGTGTCCGAGCGCGGCGGCAAGGAGAGCTTCTACAGCGCCTCCAGCGCCCTGGACGAGATCAAGGTCGGCGTCCAGCAGGCCGTGAACGAGTCGCTGTCCAAGGCCTATACGCAGGTCCTCTCCGAATACATGACGACACCCGCCAGCGATCTGCAGAAAAAATTCGCCGACTTTTACTTCGGCGCTTTCACGGGCTGGAAGGTGGGCGGCGAGGCGCTCATCGCGGGGAGTGATCCGAATTACACCTACAATACCGCCGCTTTCACAAGCCTCGTCAACCTGCCTGCGGGCGGAGCCCTCACCGTGAACGAGGGGGCGGCGTCCGGCGCCGTCGAGGTGATCAAAGACGTGGATAACGTCCGGCAGGAGATCGTCCTGCGGGGGATCCGCGTCGACTATGTGTCGCCCACGGGCTATGCCTCCTCCGTCTCGACGGACATCTCCGTCACGATGCCGGACTTTGAGGCGACCACATCGACGGTGATGTCCTCCTCTCTTCCCATACACGCGATCGTGGCGAATGAGGGGCTGACCGTCGCTAGCGGCGACCGGACGCTCTCCGGCAGCGCCTACACCGGGGCCCTCACGCTCAGAAACAACGGCAGCAGTCTCAGCTTCCAGAGCGGCACGCTGGTCTGCCCCGGGACGGTGTCGGCATCAGGCCAAGTGAAGCTCTCGGCGCTCGTCGGCACGGAGTTCTGGGCCGGCAACATCGAACTTGGCGACGATGCCATTGCCAAGCTGTACGGCAGGACCTACTTGAGGGACGACCTCACACTCGCGGGCAATCGCGCCGCGGCCGAGCTCAGGGGCAGCTACTTCGGCTTTGGCGCCGGCGATACCGCCGACGAGAGCAGCGCCATCGTGATAAACGGAAAAGACACCGTGTTCGATATGGACAGTCTCGACAGGCTGATCCTCGGCGGCGTGAGCTTTCTGGACGGATCCATCCGCACGGGCGAATCCGTCTCGGTGAAGAGCAACCAGCTGGCCTACCTCATCGATGGAGCCAGTGTCTCCCTTTCCTACCTTAAGCAAGGAGATTCTACTACCACGACGATAACCGGGCAAAATCCCTGCGTCTTCAATTTAGACCAAGACGAAGATGCCATCACATGGTCGGTTGATTTAACGAAGCCCCTGTGGGACGGTAAGACGCTCGCGGACTACGGCGTATCCTACAACGCCGGGACCGGGGAGTATGTTGGCATCAAACCCGTATTCAGCAACATTACCGGCACAGGCGGCTACAAGCTCGCCTATTTCTTCCTCAGCTTCAGCGACCAGGCCAAGGCAAACCAGTATTTCAAGGACTTCTTCACGGCCCGCCCCGACAGGATCGGGGAGTATATCGGCGTGTACACCGCCCTCAGCGACAAGGCTTCCTCCCTGTGGGCAGCCGGTAACACGCTTTATACCTCCGCCGCCGGCGCGCTCTCGATCGCGGAAGCCGTCCCCTACGCGGACGTCACGGGGCCGGCGTTGCAGTTTGCGAACCGCTGCCAGACGCTCCACCCCAACAAGTCCGCTACCGGCCTAACGCCCTACAGCTACTATGTGAACGCAGCAGCGATCCTGGCCAATGCCGCCGACACCATGAAGTTTTACCTGCCGGGCGACACAAACGCGGACGCCATCACTGTCAAGGGAAACTACAACTACCCCCTGGACGACCCCGCGGACGAGGCTTCGCTGAAGGTCATTATCGCAACGGGGAATGTCACGGTGAACAGCGAATTCAACGGACTCATCCTCGCGGGCGGGACCGTGTACCAGAACAGCGACATCTCCTCCGCCCCGGAGGGCGTGCAGGATATCCTCAGCAACGCCGTATCCGGCACGGTACCGCTCAGAGACTACCTGTTCAACGCGGTGTTTTTCGGCGGGGGTGACGGCACCACCACCACGAGCTGGGACCTCGACATCCTTGTGAGCTATACAAACTGGGCCAAGCACTGACGGCCCTAAAACATAGGTTCCCGCCTCCGGCACTTTGTTCTGAGCCGGGCGGATGATCCGGAATATAAGGACAGAAAACAGAAGGGAGGGACGCATATGAGACGCAATGACCGCGGCTTCACGCTGGTGGAGATACTGGTCGTCGTGGCCATCATGGGCGTGCTCGCCGGCGTTCTCTCACTGTCCCTCAACACCGTCTTCTCCTCGCGCGCCCGGCGCTGCGCCTATTCCACCGACGCCTACATCGACATGTGCCGCATCAACACCCTCAGCCGCGCCGGCAATGTCTATATCGAGCTGACCCTGGACGGCGACGACCGCGTCGTGGGGAGCTATTATGAGGACAGCGACCCGACGGACGGCGTTCCCCCGGTCCTCAAGAGCACCGAGCTCCTCTCCGGCGGCGGCGTGGAAGTCATCTATAAGGTTGGCGGCACGAATTATACGCTATCCTCCTCGACGCCCCTGACGCTCGCTTTCAACCGCGAGACCGGCGGGCTGAAGCCTGTGTCCGGCACAAACTACTGCACCGAAATTCGTGTGATTTCGGGCCGGACCTACACCATCACGCTGGTCCCCTCGACGGGCGGCCACTATATATCATAGGGGGGAAGTCGACCATGCGACAAAAGAACGGCGGATTCAGCCTCATTGAGCTTATCGTCTCCATCGCGATCCTCGCTATCGTGTCGCTCACGGCGATGGGGTTCATGGCCTCCGGTGCGAACAGCTTCAGCTCCGTATCCGGCAATGTGAGCCTGCAGGTCCGCTCCCAGCTGGCGATGGGCAACATCCAGGAAAAGATGATCGACTGCAATTTCGGCCTGGACTTCCATGACGCGACGGACACGCTCTACATCATCAATTCGAAAATCGTCCCCGACCCAGCACATCCCAGCGCAGTCCTGACCGTCTATACCGTCGGCGTCTATGAGTTTCGGGACGGCGCCATCTATTTCGGAGAGCATCCCTGCACGCTTGCGGGCCCCGGCCAAATGACCTTCAGCGGCGACGCACCCGACCTGCTGGTGAAGGGCGTATCCGATTTTACTGTTTCATTCCAGAGCTATACGACGCTGGAGGGTGGCCTAAAGCTCTCGGGGGCCACGATAAACATCCTCTTTACCGAGAGAGGGCGGCAATTCCGGGACATTCAGACCACCGCCCTGCGCAACAACCCGATCCCCCTGACCGTGACCGCCACATCAACCCCCTGACCGCTTCCCGAAAGGAGGAGCCACTATGAAAAAGCTGAAAAACGTCCTGGCGATGCTCTTGTGCTTCGCAATGGTACTCTCCCTGCTTTTCTTCGCCCCGGACTTAACCCAGAAAGCCGAGGCCGCGACGAGCCTGCCCTGGATCGAGGAAATTAAGCGCAGTACCGGTAGCTTTGACATCCTCGAGATCGTCCCGCAGGCCGGGAGCGGCAGCATCGGCTGGTATATCGACGGCCAGGAACCCGGCGCCAACTGGGCCAAGGACAGCCTGGCGGCCCTCCCCACAAAAGCCCAGCGCGTCTCCGCCGCCGCAGTCTACCTCTCTGCGCTGCAGAGCGCCGGCCTGTTGGGCGCCGCCGACGCTACCCCACTGCGGAAGACCGGCGACTACGCCGAATATGCCCCCTGGGAGCGAGGGAGCACAGCCGATCTCAAGACCCTGGCACTCGCGGCGCAGGAGACCTACACGGGCGTGACGGGGACCTTCACAGAGAACCCCACGGGCGGAGAATACCGCGCGGACAACAGCTACGCGCTCAGCGCGGGAGGCGCGGGCGGGAACTATGACCAGGACGTCAGCGCGCTCTCAGCCGTCACGGCCGCGCCAACCGACGGCTTGACTCACTATTTCATCACGCTCGGCGCCTTTTCGGCCTTGCCCGCCTTAAATAACCCGGCTGACGGCTTGCTCATCTACCAGGAGGCCGAATATATCGACGCCGACAATAACGGCGTCATGGACGCCCCCTATGAAATAGCCATCTATGAAGCGAACCTCGTGAACGCGGCCTACATTGCCGAGCATCCCACCGAGGTCACCTATCTCAACTTCCACGGTCTCATGGGTTCCACCTACATGACCGGCTTCAATATTCTGGCGCAGTACTACACCGTGCCCTTCACAGTGAGTACAGACTTCAGCGCGGCAGCGCCCCAGTTTGAGGCCGCGGCCGATGCCTTCGTGCGCGTGGATAATGGCCTCGGGCACTTCGACGCCGTCACCGCGAGCTACACCTATGTCGGCACCGGCGCCGCGGGCGCCAACTACAGCTACTCCGCCGCCGACTCCGGCAGCAGTTATACCGTCATGACAAAGACGGTCTTCTACACGGGGGGCTTTACTAACAACAATTGGTTCCTCCGCTATGTCTTTGACTGGGAGAGCGGGGAACCCTCACCGGTTATAAAAGTTCGCTCCCTCACCTCTGGCAATGTCACGGCAGACCTGGTGTCGGGCGCCGACCTCATCGTGCTGTCGGAGGGGCAGGGGACGATCACTACGCCCTACGCCGCGGGGAACGACATCACGACTGCTGTCGGCGACGCCATCCGGGAGGCCGACGAATCGAAGCTGCCCCTCATTGTGGCAAACTCCCTGCGCAGCCAAACCGGTCTCGCCATCGGGAGCCTCGCCGCCGAGCTCTGCTCCGGTGGCGCTTCCCACTACGCTTCCGAAAATGTGTACTGCCACGAGGCCCCGCTCGCGGCGAGTGCCTTCCCCTCGGCGATCTCAGGCGACCACACGCAGAGCACAGACCCCTTCTACCCCGTTTGGTACGAGCTAGACTACGAAAATTTCCTACGTCTGCAGAACGACCCCGGCGCCGTGACGCTCTCCGAGACCGTCACCATGGCAGCCTGCGTGCGCTACATCATCAACTACGGCGGCCAGCGCGTCATCACGAACAAGACGGCCATACGCGTGTTGGAGCTACAGCCGGGCAGAGGGAGCCATCTTACCGCTGCGATGGTGAGCGGCTGGACGGGGATCGCGACAAACAACATCGCCATCGACACGATGTCCTCCGCGGAGTTCATAGGCAAGATCGACGACCTCACGGAGACCTATGACCTCGTTTACGTCGGTGCGGACCTTACAGGCTTTAAAACAACGGGCTCAGGCAGCAGCTTCAAGACCGATTATAACGACAGTGCCATGGACGGCCTGATTTACTGCAACATCGGCGACACTTGGTTGACCGGCACTGATTACAAACTGTCCGGGCTTCTGGACCGGGACTATGCTGACTCGATTTTCTCCCAGAGCGGCACAAGCTATAACAAAGTCAACGCCAACGATTTGGCGCGGACCTTCCGCTTTTCCGGAAACGACCTTACAGCCGCAAAGGTTTCCGAGCTCGTGGATTTCGCCGCGGCGGGCTATCCCGTCGTCGTCGCCGATAAGCTCATGAGCGGTACCACTGCCGTAGACGCCTACACCTTCAGGGCCGTGCTGACGGAGAACAGCGGCGTGCTAAGCTGTGATGCGCTGGCCGTCGCCGGCGCCATCCCCGCCGGTGTAACCAAAACCTACCAGTGGTACAAGGACGGTTCGCCCGTCGGTACAGGCGGCAACACCTACACGCCGCTGACAGCTGCGGACGCGGGGACCTATTCCTGCTCCATAACCATCAGCGGCCAGACGGCCACGAGCAACACGGCGTATGTCACCGTGACCGATGTTCCGTACGGCGTCGACGAAGACTCCAGTACGGCGCAGCAGGGATCTTATCCATCGGGGAGTACAAAATATTCCATCACCATAACGCGAACACCTCAACAAGGCTCTGATAAATACAGCATCAGCGTAAACCCGACAAGCGGAGTCTCGGACTATCAATGGTATGTATATTCCGGTTATGACTGGCGCAAGGTACAAGGCGCAAAGGCATCCACCTACACACCGGACTACGACAACAGCTATTACTACTGCGAAGTCACCATCAATGGTTCTCCATACGATAGTCAATATGCCTCGACAAACGGTTATGAGAACGGCAAGCAGACAGCACAATATAACATCACCAACCACACTACATTTAACATAAACATTTCCTATAGAATAACTACAGGTGGAGTTGTGCTCACCGCTGTCGGAAATCCACCGATCACATTTCCCGGCGACTGGGACATCCGCTGGTACAGAAATAACACTCGTATCTACGACTTCGACGAGGATTATGTCGTCACCGTCCAGCAGGCGGGCAGTTACCGGTGCATGCTGCGTTGGGAAGACAATACTGAGGACCCGGCATACAGCAGCACTTTCATCATCGCAGTGGGCCAAAAGGACGTAGATATCACCTTACACAGCGGGGGCACGACAGCTACAGTTCCGGCCGTACCGGCCACGCTGGACGTCAGCACCGCGACGGTGGACCAGTGCTCGCAGGTCTATAGTTTTCTGGACACCGTCACAGGCCGTGCCAACGTGTTCACTGAATCCGGCGCCCTCGGGAGCAAAAACACGATCGTCCAGTACTTGAATCTTTCGAAACCGAAGATCGTTCTCACCGAGTCCCCAGTAGCCTACACGGGCCCGGGGGGGGCTTCCCTCGCGGGGAAGACGGTGCGCTACACCTTCACCATCGAAAACGAGACGGACGTCACCCCGGCCGACACCCGCTATGACTGCAACCTGTACTTCGACATGAACGCCGACGGCCGCTACAAGTTCCCGGAGGAGCAGCTCGCGGACATCGCCATCACGGACAGCGGCGGCAGCGTCGTCCGGACGGGCGAACTCAAGGCGGGCGTCGCCTACACCGTCACGCGGACGCTGCCGGACGAATACGTCGGCATCGTGCCCTGGCAGCTCGAGGTTGTGAAGGTCGGACAGGCGCGCGTGCACGCCTCGGCCCACGGCTATACGCACGTGGCAGGCGTGAAAACCAACATCAACATTCTTCAGATATTGAACGGCAACACGATCGGGAGCTCGCTGAATCTCATCACAAACAGCACATATCTCAGCAATTTCGACGACGCGACTGATTTCAATCTGGTTATCTCGACCGTCACCATGAGTACGCTGAACGCCAATGGTCCGTATACTGTGACCACAAAAAATGTAAGCACCACCGGCGCAACCACGACCAATGAGGAATTCAGTTCCCGCTCGGCACTGTTCGAGCACTACGATATGCTCATCCTCGGTTTTTCGGACTGCTATGGAAACCTGAACAAAGACGCAGCCAACGCGGTCGTCGGTTTCATTGATTCGGGAAAATCCGTCCTTTTCACCCACGACACGACCTCCCGCTGCAATCTGCCTGTAAACCAGTACGCGACGACAGCAGGTACCACGGTCGATCACGACAGCTATTACTGGGGCTATTACTTCAACACCATCCTGCGCTCGGCGGTCGGACTTGACCGCTATGGCGTCACCGACTCCGACTACGGCGTAACCCGGTTTTCACCGCTGTGGGTCGAGAATGATGAACAGAAAATCAACGTTGCCGCCGGCGCATTGAGCTACAGCAGCTGGTACGATGATGCTCAAACAGTGACCTACGCCGCGGAGATGACAGGCGCTGGCTATTCCGTCGCCTACAAGCCGGTCTCCGGCGGCACAGCGAAGGTGACCGTCCCTGAAGTCCAGGGTGTTTCCAGACTGGAACTTGTCACACAGAACAGAGCTAATTATAAAGCATCGTTCCAGGACGCTGACAGTGGATACAATACGGTCCAGAACGGCAACTACCTCACAAAATCCGTCTCTCAAGTCAACGAGGGCCAGATCACCACGTATCCCTTCAACCTGAACCTCAAGGGCTTCGCGGCTCCGGACGACACATCCGCCCCCCTCCGCAATTCTTCGACCATGACCATCGTCGATACCCATAACCAGTACTACCAGCTCAATATGAACTCGGACGACATCGTCGTCTGGTACTGCCTTGCCGACGGCACGTATTCGTCCGACAATGTTTATGGTTACATTCCCAACGATGCGATGAATAACTACTATATTTACAGTGTGGGCAACATCACCTATTCCGGCGCGGGCCACAGCGGAGACAACGCGTCTGCCGACGAAGCCAAGCTCTTCATCAACACCATGATCGCGGCCTACCGTACCACCGCCGAGCCGCCCGAAGTCACGTTCGTGGATCCCGCGGATCCGAATAAGGTGATCGCCGACGTATTCTATGTCTCCGACAATAACGACGAAGGGAGCGTCCTCGCCTCCGACTTGGATAAACTGCCGGACGACGCCGCCGTATACTTCAAGGTGACCGACCCGAGCCTGGGTGTGAAGACCACCACAGCCGCATTTTCGTTTAACAGCGGCGGTACCGTCGTCCAGAGGGTGCTTCCCATCTACGTGAAAAACGGCTCCTTGAGTCCCATCAATGTGGATGCCGGAAGCCCAAAGCCCTACTCCCTTTCGAGCGGCGTGATCTACTATTTCTATCCCTCGGCGGAGATTCTGGACATCCTCGCCCGGGACGGCAGCGTGAAGCTGACAGTAAGCGTCACATCGAGTCTGCTCATGGGCCAGCCGGATACCGCGGAGGTGACACTTCGCAAGATCGGTCTCTTCCTCCTGGATTGAGAGCCCTGCGGGCGGCAGCGCAAAGGGATTGTCGCAAAACATTTTTTAAACCGCCGGTTTTGGATACAAAACCGGCGGTTTGAGTATCGGGCATAAAAATAACTAATAGTATAGAAGGAAGAGACAGCCCATGCAGATCAGCCGATTGTTTGAAATCGTGTATATCATGCTGGAGAAAGGGAAGGTCACCGCTCGGGAGCTGGCAGAGCGCTTTGAAGTGACGACGCGTACGATCTATCGTGATGTGGAGAGCCTGTCGGCGGCGGGGATTCCTGTGTATATGACGAAGGGCCGAAACGGGGGCCTCAGCCTGCTGCCGGAGTTTGTGCTGGATAAAACCGTGCTGACGCAGCGGGAAAGGGATGAGATTCTGTCGGCGCTGGCCGGGCTTTCGGCCACAGGCCGTGATGAAGCCGATGGAGCGCTTTCAAAGCTGGCCTCACTGTTCGGGGATT
>JAAYBH010000244.1 GCA_012718935.1 Clostridiales bacterium | reverse complement strand
TGTCGGCCAGATCGTCCAAGATAAGGCGGATGTGGTCGTTTATTTCCGTCACGGGGCGGCAGGTTTTTTTATATATTTCGTCGCCGTAATAGACGAGCGTGCGTATGGCCATGTCATATTCTCCTGTTCGATTGAGGGATTGACGCGGGGGATGGGACGGCGTCCCCTGCGACACCGTGATTGGGGATAATATTACAGGAGAGGCAGGGGTTTGTCAAATATAGGCGCATAAAAAAAGCAGAGGTTCACCCCAAACTGTTTCTGTACTTTCTTGACATTTTGATAATGCAATGCTATTTTAATATTAAATAAGTTTAACATTAAATAAAATGAATTGGGTGATCCGGTGCTGACGGAGATTTATTATTTTTCGGGGACGGGGAATTCTCTTTACGCGGCGAAGAGGCTGGCGGAGCGCCTGGGCGGCCGGTTTTTGCCGATGGCGGCGGTGGGGGAGCGGGAAGAGGTTAAGACGGCCGCCGGATGCGTGGGGCTTGTCTTTCCCGTGTATTACGGGGATTTGCCGGCGCTTGTCCGGGAGTTTGCGAAAAAGCTGCGCTGCGCTCCGGACGCTTATGTTTTCGCCGTGTGTACGTACGGCGGGGCGGCGATGGCGTCCCTGCGGTCATTAAGGAAGGCGCTGAAGCGGGGCGGGACGCGCCTGTCGGTGGGTCTCGGCGTCCATATGCCCCAGAACGCGTTTTTGAAGCCGAAGGAAGACCGCGCGGCGGTTTACGCGGACGCTGAAAAGCGGCTGAAAATCCTTGCCGAAAAAATAAGTGCCCGCAGAAGGGGCGTGTTTTACGAAAATGTATTGCTGGAGCTGATGATGGTACCGATGCAGCCGCTGGTAATCAGGCCGGCCTGCAAGAGGGACTTTTTGAAAAGAACGGGGCTGCCGCCGGATACCGGGCTGGCTGCGCTGGCGCAGCGGCTGGACCAGGGCTTTACGGTGAATGAGGGCTGCACCGGCTGCGGGGTATGCGCCAGGGTGTGCCCTGCGGGGAATATCAGAATCGATAGATGCAGGCCTGTGTGGCTTGGGCGGTGTGAAAACTGCTTGGCCTGCTATAACTGGTGCCCCAGCGGGGCCATCGGGGGCGGCATCACGTCCGCGGGGTATTTTTACCGCCATCCGGAAATCACCGCGGCGGACATCATGAAACAGAGGGAGGCGCGTTGAATGTCGCTAAAGGTACTGCTGCTGGGGCTCATCGATATCACGCCGATGCCGGGGTACGACCTGATGAAGGTATTTGACGAATCCATGCTCTTTTTCTGGCACGCTACCCATACGCAGATCTACAATACGCTGAAGGAGCTGGAGAAGGACGGGCTCGTTACCGGCGAGGTGATCCAGCAGACGGGGGTCCCGGCAAAAAAGGTTTTCAGTATCACCGAAAAGGGGAAAAATGCCATCGGAGAATGGCTTATAGTGGAGCCGGAACCGCCCGGCTTCAAGCATAAATTTTTGATCAAGCTCTCCTTCGGGGCGAAGCTTTCCGATGCGGCGCTTATAAAGCAGCTGGACCGGTACGGGGAGAAGCTGAGAGGGAAGCTGGCGGCGCTTATGAGTGAAAAAAAGTCGGTGTTTATGGACTTTGCACGGGACCAAAGGGAGTACGTACTGTGGGAACTGACGTTTGAAAACGGGATGATGTATTACAGGAACGAGCTGGAATGGGTAGAATTGGCGAAAAGACGATTGAATCAAAACAAGGAGAAATCAATATGAACGACAAGCTGATTTTGGAGGTCTTTGTAGACGTGGATTTCAAATGCGTTTCCCAGCTGGAGGGCGATGCGGGCGGTGTGGTGATAATCCCATTCGGGGGGACGGCGCGGGGTGAAATCTTCAGCGGAACCGTTCTGCCGGGCGGCACCGATACGCAGACGGTGGATTTAAACGGCGTGCGGCATATGTCGGCGCGGTACATGCTGGAGGGTA
>JAAYBH010000243.1 GCA_012718935.1 Clostridiales bacterium | reverse complement strand
TCCGCCAACCGCTCACGACGCTCTAACGACCCCTAAAGGGGTCCTCGAATTCCTTTACACTGTCCTTATCCAACATTTTATCCGAGTCCTCTTGTTCTCTGATATACTTTTTGATTGTTTCTTTATTGAGTCCTACCGTACTCACATAGTACCCCTTGGCCCAAAAATGTCTGTTTCCATACTTGTATTTCAGATTTGCATGTTTGTCGAATATCATCAGGCTACTTTTGCCTTTCAGATACCCCATGAAACTGGAAACAGCCATTTTGGGCGGTATGCGTACGCACATGTGTACATGGTCTATACACGTCTTGGCTTCTACGATTTCTACTCCCTTGTACGTGCATAATTGCCGCAGTATTGTCCCGATGTCTGCCCGTATCTTCCCATATATTGCTTTCCTTCTGTATTTCGGGATAAACACTATGTGGTATGTACATGTCCATCGCGGTCGAGTAGGCAAGGGGAGTTTCACCCCAAGCCTCTCACGGAACCGTACGTGACAGTCTCCTGTCATACGGCTCTTATCATCATGTCACCGGCATGTAACCCTTTTCCCAATGGTAGAACATTTGGGGACTGGACTTCGATATCCTGTACAGAAGCTTCTGCGCCTTGCTTACTCCTCTTTTTACTGACTTCCGTATCCGTTTCAGCCATCTGGCCAGCGCTAGATTTACATAATTGACTCCTGCCCTGAATGCTTCACTTGGAGTATACTTCATAAAGTAATTCATCCAACCTCTGATAAGAGGGTTTAAGACTCCCGAGAGTGCAACAATGTCCGTTGTGTTTCTTTCTTGTATAGCTTCTTTGATCTTGCTTCGGAAGCTTTTCCCTGAGCTCTTGCTAACTGCTGGAGTAAAACCCATGAAATATATCCCTTGTTTGCTTTTCACCATCCTCGGTCTATATGTATATCCCAGGAAATCAAAAGAGGTGTTCTTGTATGTCTGATTATTTGTCTCGCTTCTGCAGTATACAATCCGGCTCTTCTCGGGGTGTATTTCCAGACCACTTTCCCTCATCCTTTTCCTAAGCATATCCATTATATACAATGCCTGTTTTTCGCTGAGGCAGTGTATCACTCCATCATCTGCATAGCGTGCCCATGGATTTCTTGGAAAATTCAGCTCCATCCATTTATCGAAGGCATAATGCATGAACAGATTCGCAAGAACCGGACTAATCACTCCACCTTGTGGGGTTCCTGACTTTCTTTCGCGAATAGTACCATCAGGCATTTTTATCGGTGCGGTTAGGAACCTTTCTATGTACATTAGTACCCACTTTTCATTCGTATGCCTTCGAACTGCTTTCATTAACCGCTCATGGTCGATATTGTCGAATAATCCTACAATATCAAACTCGACTACACTACCATCTGTGCAATTCTGTCTTCTATGGTTGGTATTCCGAGTAATCGTGTTTTACCATTTTTCTTGGGTATCTCGACACCCCTTACTGCCTGAGGAAAGTAACTTCCTGATGCCATACGATTCCAGAGCTTGTATAGATTTTTTTCCAGTCTTTTTCCGTATTTTTCGAAATTGACCCCATCAATACCGCCCGCCCCTTTATTTGCCTTAACATGTTTGTAGGCACGCAGCACTTCGTCTTGCGTGATACCGAATGATTTCCCTTCTTTCACGTAATCCTCCCATTTCTGGTTGTTATATCAAAGAAGTTTTGATGATAGAATCCCTTCGCTCCGCCGCCATTACAGCGTCCTCTACACTACTACGAATTCTCCGCACCTAAACAGCACATTGCTACTTTCATGCTCGTATATTTGTTAACTTGCATTTTTCGCTTGCCATTGCTGCTCAGGATTCTCCTGTTCCTCTCAAGAGCCTGTTCCTTACTCCTGTAACCTCTACACCGACAGCCGTTTGGCCAGTAAACAGGTTTCCGCCAAACTCATCCCAATGTTCACACAATACCTTGGTTTTGACTGTACTTATTAGTCTTAACGATGCTTCATCAGTTCTTCACTTTCGTTCAGCTTTAAGGAACACACCTGACAGTTTCAACTGCCTTTTCCTCATGCGCTCAGTACCTTAGATTTTGGCTAAAGCACCCATGGGTGGTTTGTGATCTACACCTGCATGTCGATCACGGGAGGCCTTCTCCCATCTCCTGAAAAGCTTTATCTGGGAAGAGTCGCCTTTCCTCCTTTCCATCCTCCCCGTTGATTTCAGGACACACAGTGTGATAAACTACTTTCGTCCATTTGGATGCCCTCCTTGTGTTATTCCTGAGCGGTCAGCGAAACCTGCTCAAGTTTATCACCTGGAGGGTTTTTTGTCCTCTTGCACGGCTTAGCCTCTTCGGGTCGCACGCGCATAGCGCGTGGTTGTATCTACGCGTCGGCTTCGCTCGCCGCGTATAATATGAACAGCAGGCGATTTGTCGCCTGCTGTTCTCGCTATACCTTACCAACTTAATATCGTATCATTACCGCATCCTGAGAAAATCAGCGATCCTTTCACCTTTTGGCAGCAGCTTTATCTCCTCCCGCGTGACGGTTTTTGTGGCGAGGACGAGGATGGCGTAGACAATGGCGGCAATTAAAATGGCGGCAAAAAGACAGACGGCCATGCGCCAGTATCCTGTCCTCAGAAAACCGGCCGTCGCCCTGTACAACAGCTCATAAACGGATTTTGCGGCCACCGCCATGACGAGACTGCAAAGAGACGGCATCAGCATTGTTTTAGAAAATTCGGGACGGCTCTCAACTTTTTTTATAATGAAAAATATGTTCAGCACCGAGACCATGAAGTAGCACGTCAGGGTGCCGACGGGGGAGCCAACGATGCCGACAGAGGGATTGGCGACCAGCAGGTAATCGACGACAAGCTGGGCAGTGCCCCCGATGATAAAAGACAGCATGGGCGGCCGCTCCTGCCCGTTGGCATGGAGGATAGCCGTCGTCATCAGCTGCAGGCACACAAAATAGGACGCGATGCCTAATATAGATAGACACGCAGGTCCGTTTTCGTTGCTGCCCGGATACAGGACGTTGAAAATCGGGTAAGCCAGAACGCACATCCCGAGGGCCATGGGCATGGATAAGACATTCGTCAGCTTCAAGGAGGTTTCCGTCACGGCTTTTGCGGCGCGCTGACGGTGATTGGAGAGCGCGGCGGTAATAATCGGAATGATGCTGATGGCAACAGGCACCACAAGAACCGACGGCAGGCTGCGAAGCGACTGGCCTTTGGCGTAGACGCCGTATAGCGTATCAACGGTTTCAAGCGGGAAGCCCGCGCCCGTGTGCAGGCGGCTGCGGACGACAATCGTATCAATCAGCGTCAGGACGCTCATAAAAGCCGCGCTCATTGTGATGGGAGCGCTGACTTTTAAAATACGCTTAAGCGTCGCTGATCTCCCGTCAGGTTTGTCATAGACGACGATATGTGCCGGCAGTGCCCGGTCGGTTTTTCTTTTATGTGCGATGAGCAGGAACAGGGCGATACAAAGGCCGATAGGCGTCCCGATGATCGCGCCGGCGGCGATAACAGGCGAATCATAATTATTATTATAAAGCCAGAAGGCGGCGGCGAAGCCCAGCAGCACCTTGCCCAGGACCTCGGCGATTTGCTTGAGGGACGTGGGTACCATATCGTTATGACCCTGGCCATAACCCTCGTAGACAGATGTCACACATACGAAAAGGACGGCCGGGGACAGTACCCGGATACCGGGCGCGGCGTTTATATCATGCAGCAGCAAGGCCAATTGCTCCGCAAAAAAGAACATGAGGAGCGAAACGGCAATGCCAATGAGCGTAAATGATATAAGCGCCGTTGAAAAGTACCGGTTCACCTGCTGCGGCCGGCCCGTCGAAGCGGCCGTCGATATAAGCCGGGAGAGGGCGACAGGAATACCGCTTGTTGAAACGGCCAGCAAAACCGTATATATCTGATAGGTGATGGCAAAATGGCCTGCGCCTTCGTCCCCGAGGATATTGTTGATGGGCAGCCTGAATACTAAGCTGAGAATCTTTGCGATGACCATCGTGGCGCCAAGTACCGCCGCCCCGCGTATGTACGTCCGTCTTTTACTCTCCGGCAATTGCATCATCCTTTGTATAAAACAAGATGGAGTGGAATTATCAGGAATATTATACCTTATCTGATGATAAAAACAAGAGAAAACCCTCGCCGAGAGCGACCTTTGAAAGCTCCTGTGCCTGTAGCGGCAGGTAAAAAAGTCAAGCCCCGCATCTATCTGCCGAGATTGTGCCATTCGTTGCGCAGTTCTTCAAGATATAACAGCGCCAACCCCTTGTCTCTGGCGTCGACAATGCCCCTGATCCTGTAAATGTTCATTTCCAGCATATTCAGGTCGTCGCGCTCGACGCTGAACTGCACGTAGGGGAATATTCTGTTTTTCACGATGCTTTCCATTTCGTTGATTTCAGCGGAGACATTATCCCAGTCGCCGTTATGGATACTCCGCTTCATCGCGTCAATGTGCTCTTCCGCCCGATAACCGCCGGGCGTCTTAAACAGGAAGCTGGAATTCATGACAAAAACAGACAGGGCAAGAATGAGTACAGGTATTGACAAGGCAATAATTTTCCGCATACGGCCTCCTTTTCAATATGGCCCGCGATAATCGCTGATGTTCGTTACGCTCTGCAGATGGTCGGCGTATTTATCCGTGTACAGCGTGCCGTCCGGGTTCAGCGTCATAAAAAAGACCTCCGAGGGGGAGCCGATATTCAGCTTTTTCAGCTCGTCTTCCAGCCATTTGCGGTCATGGTTTAACTGCCCTAAATTCTGCTCGATCACAACGCCGTTATAAATGAGTTCCGTTGCGATACCGGCGTTGTTCAGCGGGAGATTCATGTCACGGAGGGTCGGATTTTGAAACTCCGGCTTCTTGAGTATCGATATTCTCCCGTCCGTTTCCAGAATGGCGTATTTGACCTGCATGATATCGAAGATGTTATTGTGCCGCAGCTGGAGGAATAAATCGTCCATCCTGTAGCGCATTTTTTTCATGGCCTCCTCCATGATTTTGCCTTCCATGATAACGATGGTTGGTTCGCCGTCGACGTATTTGGACATATACCGCCACCTTATGGTGACGACCTGTATCAGCAAAACGGCGACAGTCCAGACCAGCAGGCCGATCCAGTGGGGCCACGCCCTGCTTGTCAAATCCGTCGTGAGGGAGGAGGCCGTGGAACCGATGGTGATGCCGAGAATGTAATCGAAAAATGTCAGCTGACTGATCTGCTGCTTCCCCAGCGCCCGGGAAAAGATCAGCATGGTAAAAAAAGCAATGACGCCTCTGACGATGACAACAAGAGCTTCGTTCATGAAATATCCTTCAATCCCCAGAGCATATGCAGTCTAATTGGAATGCCCGATAATCAGGTAATCCCCGTTTTTCAGCTGGACGACGTCGGCGTGCAGGGCGCGGGAAAATTCCAGCGTCAGGTCCCGGCGCTCGCTGTCGTCGACGGACAGCAGGGTGAGCGGGTCGCCGCTGACGACCCTCTCCTTGTCGGATGTGATATATACAAGAATGCTTTTACCCATGGCTGCCTCCGAAAGTTGTTTTCATGATTCTGTCGAGCTTCCGGCTGTTCTCTAAAATCGGTGTATTTCTGATCGCTGTGACGAGCCTGTCCGTATCCCTGATGATCGGCACCAGTGCGATGATAACCTTTCCGTTTTTCAGATCTCTCCGCATATATTTGTAACGTACCAGGCCGAGCGCGCGCACGGCTTCGAACAGGATCGCCTGCCGCTGGCCCTCGTTTTCCAGGGTCACGCGGCTTCGGGGGTCCCGCGGCGTTATGACGGCCGACAACCCGCCCGT
>JAAYBH010000242.1 GCA_012718935.1 Clostridiales bacterium | reverse complement strand
CAAATACATCCTCTTTGCCGTCGGATTGCTGGCCCAGTCCGACCCGGCGAAGGCGCTGCGGATTATAAAGAAGTATTTGAAACAGATATAAAGACTTAAGATGACTACCGGCGGACGATGAATATCGCCCGCCGGTTTAAATCCTGATACCCATCAGAAGCAAGCTCCCATCGCATTCATCAGCGCCCTCAGATTCCGTGGGATGACGTTATAATACACTTCAATTCCCAGCAGCTTCACTTTATCAAGGAATTCCTCCGGCGCGCCGTCCAGGGGCTTGCCGTCAAGTATGTACTGCGTCTCTTCCTCCGTAAATTCAACGGGTTCGACGATGTTATCGAGCGCTTTTTTGTTATGGGGGCATACCTCCTGGCATTTCATGCAGCCGACGATGCAGTTATGCATGGAAGGATCGACCCAGCCGGGGAAATCGCCCTGGTGCTCGTTGGCCGCAGTGAGGCAAATAGACGCGTCAATAAGATACCGATCTGCCTTTATGGCTTTCGAGGGGCAGTTATCAAGGCATAAGGTACAGCTTTTGCAGGAGGGCATTTGGGTCAGGTCATACCAGCCCGTTTCCTCACACGGGATGTCGGAATAAAACGACGTCAGGCGCACGAAGCTGCCCAGGCCTACAACATAGCTGACATTATTTCGGCCATATTGGCTGAGTCCGCTTCGGACGGCCAGGATTTTCTGCATCAAACGGTCTGCGGCAATGACATGATGACCTGTTGGATTCAGTTTTTCGTTGAGGCCTTTTTCAATCTCTTTGTATCTGCTGAGCATCTCCATATAGGTCGGCGGCATAGTCACAGGGATACGCCGGCCATGATGACGAAAGAAAATTCTGACGATGGGGCTGGGCGAGGCGGCAACGATGATGGACGCGATATCAAAGCCGGGATCCGGCAGCTTGAGATCGTACATAAACCGCGCCACAGCCTTTGTGAACTTGGAGGCGTATTCCCCGTGGGTGATGTCATGAGCATCGTTTTCCAGCTTTTCCAAACAGGTAATCGGCAATATCCTGAATTCTTCGCCGTGGGATTCAAAGAAAGCATTCAGCATGCTGAGCATGGCGGTCACCGTCTTTCCTTCAACTTAACAGTCGTATATTTACATTTTATACCACACGCCGACGGATGTATCAATACCCTGTCAAAAAGCAGGTGAACGGTTCTCCTGCTTTTCTTTCAGCGTTTCGCAGGAAGCTCTGAATGCCGCCAGCTCAGCGTCTGTCAAACGCAGCTCAATGACGCCTTCCACTCCGTTTTTACCGAGAATAGCGGGTACGCCGGCAAATACGCCGGAAACGCCGTATTCTCCCCTGAGGGCGGTGCTGACTGGAATGACCGCCTTCTCATCGTGGAATATCGCCTGAATACAGCGGGTCAGAGCGGCGGCGACGCCGTATTCGGCGACGCCCTTGCCGTCCACAGCTGTCCACGCCCCGTTTAATACCTTGTCCCGGATATCGTCACGGGGGATGTCGAACCGGGCGTCGGCAGCTGCCAGCGAAGCCAGCGTCCGCCCATAAATTGTCACGGCGGACCAGGGGATAACCTGGGAGGCGCCGTGCTCGCCCATGACGAGAGCGCTGATGGCTTTATGATCAATCCCCGTGGTCAGTGACAGCTGCCCCCTGAGCCTGGCGCTGTCCAGCGCCGTACCGGTGGAAAAAACGCGGCCATAAGGGAGGCCCAGGCGCTGAGCGGCGCGGAAGGCGAGAACGTCGCAGGGATTGGTGATTACGATCAGGATGCCGTCGAAGCCCTGCGCCATCAGGCCGTCAACAATTCCGTCAGCGATTTGGAGATTGCCCTCCAGAAGGGACAGCCTGTCCTTGCTGTCGCTGATGATGCCGGCGGCCATCACAACGATGTCGCAGCGCGCCAGCACGCTGTAGTCACCGGTGCTGACGGTTACCCTGTGGGCCATATACGCAACGGCGTCACCGATGTCCGAAGCTTCGCTGTTGGCGCGCTTTCCATCGATATCATAAAGCACCAGGTCGTCGGCGGCACCGCTGAGCGCCAGCGAATAGGCGCAGCGGGAGCCTATTCGCCCGAGCCCGACGATTCCGACAGAACGTTTTAAAATCGGCATAAGCATGACCTCTCAGTTTTTCCGATATTATATCATAAAGCAGGAGACAGTTCTCCTGCTTTTTATAACAATACATGAATAGAAAATGTCTTTTTCGTTGGTTCCTACATGTTTACATAATATTACTTCGTCATATTGTCTTCTTCAGGACAGGAGGACAGGGCATACTGCCGAAAATGCCTGTTTCAATAGCAAAACAACTGGGACAGGCATTCCTTTTATTGCAATAACAGGTCATTTGGAATAAAATGAGTAATATTCAAACACGAATATTCAGGAGGTAATGTCATGTCTGTTTCACATTATTTCGCTCAGGCGGGGATGGTCAAACCCGCTGATATCGACGTCAGCCCCCAGGAAGCGCACGCTCATAGCGTCAGGATTGACGGGAGCTTTTACAAGGGGTGCATTTTTGGCGACGCCTGCTGGCTTTTAAAGCCCTTCTCCCGCGACAGCTTTTTCAAGCACAACTCCGACGAGCTTCTGATGTTCATCGGCAGCGACCCCAATGACCCCGAAAACCTGAACGCGGAAATCGAGCTCTGGCTTGAAAACGACAAGCTGACGTTTAACACGACGAGTATTGTTTTTGTCCCGGCCGGCGCGGCACACGGACGTATCAGCGTTAAAAACGTGACAAAGCCTGTTATACACTATACATGCCATATGACGGCGGACACATATGAGGAGCTTCCCGCTGCCGCAACAGCCCCCCAGGGGACATATGCAGGCAACCGTGTTGAGAAATACGCACCGGTGGACGGCAGGCTGCCCTCCGCCCCGCCGGGCTTTCTGACGCGCCTTTTATGGATTGACGGGAAGAAACTGAAGGGCGCGCCCTATATGGAGGCCGTCTGGTTTTTAACGACGAACGATACCGGCCCCGAAAATCACACCCATGATTTTGATGAATTCATCGGCTTTTTGGGTTCGGACCCGGAGCGTCCCGGGGAGCTGGGCGCCGAAATTGAGGTGCTCATTGACGGCGAGACGTATTCCTTTACAAAAAGCTGCCTGATCTACGTCCCCAGAGGCGTCTCCCACAGCCCCATCCTTGTCCCCAAAATGGACCGCCCGATCATCCATTTCTCCGGCGGCAACGGCGGGGATTACATAAGAGAAGGCACGGACCAGTTTTAACCGGTAACCGGCGGGCGACTGATAGTCGCCCCTACAAAAAATCCATATGATTTGCCGTAGGGACGGCCATTGGCCGTCCAAATAGATTAATCACAAACACGAAAGGAACCATTAACATGCCAAAACCAATTACGGATATGACAAACGCCTTTTCGGTGAAGGGCCTGAACGTCATTGTCACCGGCGGCAACAGGGGAATCGGGCTGGGCATCTCAACGGCCTTTGCCCAGAGCGGGGCCAATGTGGCGATCCTCTGCCGGAACAAGGAGAGCGGCGACAGAGCTGTTGAAAGCCTTAAGGAGCACGGCGGAAAACACTTCTGCGTCCAGTGTGACACCAGCTCCCTTGAGAGTGTCAAAAGGGCTGTCGCCGAGGTCATGATGGTTTTTTCCGGGATCAATGTCCTTGTCAATAACGCCGGCGTCTCGACGGTGACGAAATTTCATGACGACAAGGATTTAAGCGAGTGGCACCGGGTTGTCAGCACGAATCTCCACGGGCCTGCCTATATGATTTACGAGGTCGTCCCCCACATGAAAAAAACCGGCAGGGGCGGCAGCATCATCAACATCTCCTCCATCGGAGGCCAGAGCGTCGGCGGGACAAAGCACCATCCAAAAGCCTCTTACCACGCCTCAAAAGCAGGTCTCGAGATGCTGACGAAGGCGCTGGCGGTGGAGCTGGGCGACGATGCCATCCGCTGCAACGTCATCGAGCCGGGACCCACTCACTCCGATCTTGATAAGGATTTACCGCCGGAGGCGTTTGTACAAATCCAAAACCAGATGCCCATGCACCGCTTCGGTGAGCCCATCGAGATCGGCGCCCTCTGCGTCTTTCTGTCCACAGAAGCCGCCAACCAGATCACCGGCGCTATCCACGTCCACGACGGCGGATTGGTTTTAGGAGGTTAATTTTATGCCATCTTTCAACAATTATAAGCATGTGTTCACGCCGCTGGATCTCGGCAGGACGACGCTGAAAAACAGGGTCGAGTTCGCGCCGATGGTCTGTGATTTCACGGATTCGACGGGTGAGGCGACGCAACGGTATATCGATTTCGTCGAGATGCAGGCGGCTACCGGCGTGGCGCTCATCCATCTGGGTGCGACACCCGTCAACTGGGACACGGCGCCGGACTACCCGTCGGAGATCGACGTGACCAGCGATCTGAAGCTGAATCACCTAAAGCTCATGGCCGAGGCAGCCCATACCCACAACGCCAAGCTCTCCTGCGAGCTGGTGCATGCCGGGCGCGGCGTCGGCGCCGACCTCATCAAGGCCGAGTGGGGCATCGCCCCCACGCCCATGCCGCTGCCGGACAAATACCCGTATATCAGGGAAATGAACCAGAAGGATATTGAAGCCACAATCAACGATTTTGCAAGCTGTGCCAACAGGCTTTACCGCTGCGGCTTTGACGGCGTTCTCATCCACGGCGCCCACGGCAACCTGCTGGCTCAGTTCCTGTCGCCGCTCACAAATCACCGGACGGATCTCTACGGCGGCTCGTTTGAAAACCGCTGCCGGTTCCCGCTGATGCTCCTGAAAGCGGTGCGGGAGGCCGTCGGCCCGAATTTCATCGTCGAGCTGCGCATCAGCGGCGACGAGATCGTCCCCGGCGGGATGCGGATCGACGAGGTCATTGAATTTTTGAAGCTGGCGCAGGAGCACATCGACCTGGTGACCATCTCCGCCGGCCTCATCGTGGACAGGAACGCCTTTTTCTATGCCATGCCGCCGTACTTCAGGCCCCGCGGCGTCAACGTTCCGCTGGCCCGGCAGGTCAAGCAGTGCCCCGATATTAACATCCCCGTCAGCGTCGTGGGCGGCATTTCCGTCGATATGGCCGAGCAGATCATCGCCGAGGGGAGCGCCGACATGGTGGCCATTGCCCGGGCGTTTCTGGCCGACCCGGAGATGCTCCGGAAGTGTTACCGCGGGAAGCCCGAGGACGTGCGCCCCTGCCTCCGCTGCTGGGGCTGTGCGGGTGCCGGCCACGTCCAGTGCGCCGTCAACCCGCAGATGGGCCGGACTGAAAGATACGCCCGCGTCTATAAGGCCGACAAAAAGAAAAAGGTCGTCGTTGTGGGCGGCGGCATCGCCGGTACCCAGGCGGCGCGGACGCTCGTCGAGCGCGGCCATGAGGTGGTGCTGTTTGAAAAGAAGGATAAGCTCGGCGGGCTTTTGCACGATATCGACAAGCTGCCCTTCAAGGACGATCTGCTGCGCCATACCGAGTGGCTCGTCCGGACGACGATGAACTGCGGCGCCGACATCAGGCTGAACACCGAGGCCACACCCTTCCTCGTCATGGCGGAAAACCCCGATGCGATTGTCGTCGCCGTGGGGGCGCAGCCGGCCCGTCCCCCAATCGCCGGCATTAACAATCCCAATGTCTTCAACGTCCTCGACGTGGATTCCGGCCGCAAAAAGGTTTCCGGCGCGGTCGTCGTCTGCGGCGGCGGCCTCTCCGGCTGCGAATCGGCTCTGGCGCTGGCCATGGAAGGCTGCAATGTGACCGTCGTTGATATCATCCCCGAGGACGACTTTGCAACCGGCGCCATGGACATCACCCGCGCCATGCTCCTGTCGCTCATGGAGGAGCACAAGGTCAGGAAAATCGGCAATCACATCGTCCGCTCCATCGACAAGGACGGCGTCCATATCGAAGGCAGGGATTGGAGATATCAGACGATCCCCGCTGATTATATCGTCGACGCCCTCGGCATGAAAAACGATAGATCCATCGCCGACGCCTATGTGGACCTGATCCCCGACGTCTATGTCGTCGGCGACGCCTATAACGTTGCCAACATCAAGCAGGCGAATCTGTCGGCGTATAATGCCGCGGCGAATATTTAAAAGGCACTAAAAAAGCGGGGCGCATTGACTCAATGAGTGTGCGTCCCGTTTTATTACTGCGCTTTGATCTCCACGTTCAGCCGGTCGCCGAAGAAGCTGTCGGCTTCGATATGGAGCGTCGTCCCGTCGCAGGTGATAAACTGCTCGCAGCTTTCTGCGCCGGCATCGGCGACCCAAGCTTCGCTAACGCCGCCGCTGTTATCGTAGATGCCGTCAGTTTCAGAGGTATATGCAAGCGCTTTATCCTGCTTGTTCAGCGAATAGACAAAAGACAGGATAACGCAGTCTGCTAAGAGTTGCTGATAATCAGGTAATCCCCGTTTTTCAGCTGGACGACGTCGGCCTTAAGGGCCCGGGAAAATTCCAGCGCCAGGTCCTGGCGTTCGTCGTCGTCGACGGACAGGAGGGTGAGCGGATCGCCGCCCACGATGCGTTCCTTGTCGGCTGTAATTAAAGCCAAAATACTCTTACCCATGCTGCCCTCCAAGCGGTGTTTTCATGATTCTGTGGAGCTTGCGGCTGTTTTCTAAAATCGGCGTGTTTTTAATTGATGTGATGAGCCTCTCCGGGTCGTTCACAATTGGAACCAGCGCGATGATAACCTTTCCGTTTTTCAGATCTCTCCGCATAAATTTGTAACGTACCAGGCCGAGCGCGCGCACGGCTTCGAACAGGATCGCCTGCCGCTGGCCCTCGTTTTCCAGGGTCACGCGGCTTCGGGGGTCCCGCGGCGTTATGACGGCCGACAACCCGCCCGT
>JAAYBH010000241.1 GCA_012718935.1 Clostridiales bacterium | reverse complement strand
GTATATCGGCGTACTGCTGGAGGAAGCGTCCTCCATGTACACAGCGTATATGCTCCGCAGCACGGAGCACAAAGGACTGCAGATGCGGCACATGGGCAGCTTTGTCGGCCAGCTGCTAATCCGGAGCTTTGACCGGGCCGAGGGCGTTTACGCGGCTATGAAATGCCGGGGCTACCCCGGCGGCGCGCTGAAGTCGGTTCGCATGCCGATCATAGCCCCGGATGTCGTTTTCCTTATTTCGACGACTGCGCCGTTTATCCTGCTCCGCGTCTTCGACCTGCCGGCCCTGTACGCACGCCTGTTTTAGTCCCCATTAAAGATTGGAGCCGCTCTATGATAGAGATTAATAATTTGACGGTGATCTACCCCGACGGTACAAAAGCGGTGGATAACATCAGCTTTACTGCAGGCGGCGGGGAGAGCATCGCGCTGGTGGGCGCCAACGGCGCAGGAAAAACGTCGCTCTTATTATCGCTTGTGGGCGTTATTCCCATTCATTCGGGTACTGTCACAGCGGACGGGACGGCTTTAAACAAGAAGACACTCAACGAGATACGCCGAAAAATCGGCATGGTCTTTCAGAATCCCGACGACCAGCTTTTCATGCCGATGATTGTTGACGATGTGGCGTTCGGGCCGCGGAATTACGGCTGCAGCGAGGCTGAAGTGAAAGAAAGGGTTGACGCGACGCTTCAGGCTCTCGGAATCACACATCTGCGCGACAAATCGTCTTTGAAGCTGTCGGGCGGTGAAAAGCGCATGGCGGCTGTTGCCACGGTGCTGGCGATGGACCCGTCCGCGGTTATTTTCGACGAGCCCACGGCATTTCTCGATCCCAAGGCCCGGCGCCATCTGATCGGTGTGTTGAATGGACTTCCCCACAGCAAGCTCATTGCCACCCACGATTTGACCTTTGCCCAGGAGGTCTGCTCCAGGGTCATCGTCATCAAAAACGGCCGGATATTCGCCGACGGCGAACCGAAGGAAATTCTGCATGACGTCAAACTTATGGAAGAGGGCGGTTTGGAAGCCATCAATGCTCACCTCCATTACCATGTCCACGAGAACGGCGGCCCCGGACACTATCACATGCACGATTACTAAAGCAGGGGGACGGTTCTCCTGCTTTTTGAATTGCATATCTTTACGCCGTATGATATAGTGATGAAACATTGGTAGCAGGCTACGCAACAACATAAAGCGAGGATAAGAGGCATGTTCGATCTGACAGGAAAAATCACACCAAAGGAAAACTACTTGAGGCTCATCCAGGGCGAAAATCCGCAATATCTTTGCCACAACGCCGTCTATTCCCAGGGGATGTTCATGGACGCGCTGGCAATGTCCAACAGGTTCCCGAAAGAGGGCGACGAATCGGAGGACGGCTGGGGCGTCCAGTATAAATGGCCGGCTGGCGAGCCGGGTCCGGTACCGATCGTGACGGAGCAGAACAAGGTTATTAAGGACATCAGGAAATGGGACAAATATCTCAATGTCCCGTGGCCCTCCAAGCTGAAGGTCGATTGGACCGATAGCGACAGGCGGACCGCCGAATTCGACAGGGAAAATCACCTGTTTCTGGGCTGCTGCTTTACGGGGCTTTTTGAGCTGACGCACAACCTGATGGGTTTCGAGGACGCTTTGGTGAATTATATCACTGAGCCGGAAGCCATGGGTGAGCT
>JAAYBH010000240.1 GCA_012718935.1 Clostridiales bacterium | reverse complement strand
GCAGAAACATGCTCGGATGCGTCACGGTAAAGACTTCCTCGACCTCGTGACTGCCTGCGGAAACGTGCAGCAGGTCGATATGCTCCTCAACCTGTTTGGCGAACCTGATGCCCTCTTCAATATCGTAGCCGCCGGCATAGCACTCGCTGCCGCTGATGCGCAATTCGATCGGGAAGCCCGGCCCGACAGATTTTCTGATTGCCTTGAGTATCTCAACAGCCAGGCGCGACCGGCTTTCGATGTCCGCTCCGCCCCATTTGTCTTTCCTGGTATTCAGCGAGGGCGACAGAAACTGTGAAATCAGCCAGCCGTGTCCCCCGTGGAGCGTCACCATGCCAAAGCCGCAGGATTTGGCATAAGCAGCGCCGCGCGCGAATTTCTCGACGATTCTCCAAATCATGTCTTCGGACATCTCGGCAAACGGCCGGCCGTTTATCTCGCCGGCAACAGGTCCGAACGCGATACCGGAGCCGCCTTCAAATCTGTTGGCACAATTGCCCGCGTGCTGGAGCTCCGCGGTACATACCGCCCCCTGCCTTCGGACCGCGTCCGTAATTCTGAACAGCGGGAAACGTGTGTACGTATTATCCAGTCGGATCGCGTATCTTGCGCCCGTTCCATATTCGCCGTCAACATTGCATTCGCCGACAGCGACGCATGCGGCTCCGCCGATGGCCTTCCGCTCATAATAAAAGGCCGCTTCCGGGGGCAGTATGCCGTCCTTGTCCATATCCTGATATCCTGTCGGGGAGGCAAATATACGGTTTCTGAACAGTGTGCCTCTGAGTATGATCGGTGTAAAGAGATTCGGATATTGAGCTTTATTCATTGACCCCTACCCGCGCTGTCAGCGCGTTTCCTTTACATATTTGAAGTTCTTTTTTTACTATATTAGTCCATAAAAAGATTGTCAATGCACCGGTATATGTGCAGATATGTCAAGTCTGTATACCAAAAATATCGATTTACGCGACATTCAGAATATAGTATGATAATCTCAGGATAATTCCTATAATAATAACTTATTCGAAATCAGCATGAGGAGGGGCTCGGATGGAAAATAAATCTGTCGAATTTAAAAATCTGAGCAAAGCATTTCCGGGGGTGCAGGCGCTCGATAATGTCAGCTTTCAGGTCGAAGGCGGCAAGGTTTGTGCGCTAATGGGAGAAAACGGCGCGGGAAAAAGTACCCTGCTAAAAATCTTAAGCGGTGATTTATCTGCTGATGAAGGCGATATATGCATCAACGGCGTCCGACAGAGCTTTTCTTCTCCCCGTGATGCCATCAAATCCAGCATCAGTGTCATTTATCAGGAGCGGCAATTGGTAGCGGCAATGAATGTGATGGAAAATATCTTTCTTGAGGATCTGCCGACGATAAAAATGGGAATCCTCAATCTGGCGGCACTGAAAAGCAAAACGCAGGAGATCATCGACACATTTGGATTGCCAATCAAACCGACAGACATTGTCGGCCGGCTGTCCGTCGCGCATCAGCAGATGGTCGAGATCATGAAAGCGTACAGGCGCGACTCGGATATTATCGCATTTGACGAGCCGACAGCGCCCCTCACCGACAAAGAGATAAAAATACTCTTCGAGGTTATCGGCCGCCTGAAGAAATCGGGAAAAGTCATCATATACGTGTCACACAGAATGGCTGAAATATTCCAGATCTCCGACAACATCGTCGTACTTAAAGACGGGAAGCTTGTGAAGACGTTCGTCACAGACGAGACAACCGCAAAAGAGCTGATAACAGCGATGGTTGGCAGAGATATCGGAGATACATACGCAAACCTGAGCCGGAACGAAAAGATCGGGGACGTGCTTCTGGAGGTCAAAAATTTGAAAACCGCCGATATTAAGAGCGCGAGCTTCAAGCTGCATTACGGCGAGGTGCTTGGCTTCGCCGGCCTCGTGGGCGCCGGGCGTACCGAGCTGATGCGGGCGGTTTTCGGCATCGATACCATCGAGTCGGGTGAGATATGGCTCGAGGGCAAACGCGTCTGTTTCAAATCGCCGAGGCAAGCCATCAACAACGGGATCGCGCTGTGTCCCGAGGACCGGAAAGAGCAGGGACTCGTATTATCGAGGTCGATTAAGGACAATGTTTCGATACCCGTCTTAAAAAAGATCAAAAAAGGGTTGTTCCTGAACGAGAAGGCTGAAGCAGAGCTTGCTGATGACGCAGTGAGAAAATATTCGATTAAGACGCCGTCAATCAACAAATTGGCAGCCGAGCTGTCCGGCGGAAATCAACAGAAGGTTATATTGGGACGATGGACATCCCGTAAGATGACAACGAAAATTTTGATACTTGACGAACCGACCAAGGGAATAGACGTCGGTACAAAGGCCGAGGTTTACCAAATGGTGTGCGATCTTGCAAAGAGCGGCATCGGCGTCATATTCATATCGTCAGAGATGATGGAGGTCTTAAACGTCAGCGATAACATCATCGTTATGCATAACGGCCATATTACAGGGCAGGTAACACGGCAGGAAGCAACCGAAGAGAATGTCCTTCATCTTGCAATGCTGGGTTAGGGAGGGGCGCTATGAAAAACAAGAACGTACGCAAAAGACTTAATATGTCAAAAAGCCTCATGCTTCTATTGGTCATGGCCGCCCTGGTCGTGGTTTTTTACCTGATCAACAGCGCATATCTCTCTGCCGACAACATCCGGACAATTTTGACCTCCGCCAGCTTATCCGGTACGATTGCCGTCGGAATGGGTCTTCTGATCATCAGCGGTCAGATCGATCTGTCCACGGGCGCAACAGGAATGATGGGCGGGCTGCTTGCCGCGGTCTTATTGCAAACCGGTATGCCGTGGCCTCTTGCGCTTTTATCGACAGTGTTGTTTGGCTGCGTGACCGGGCTGCTTATTTCGTTTTTTGTGTGTGTTTTAAACTTTATATCGTTTATCACCACACTCGCTATTACGACAGCGCTTACCGGCCTCGGACTCGTTATAACAAATGCGGAAAACTTCACGATCGACAATCAGGGCTTCTGGGCACTTGGCACCATCAACGTTTTCGGCATTATTCCGCTTTCGTTTTTTATCATGCTGCTTTTATACATCATTTATGGGCTCATCCTTCGTTATACAAAATTCGGAAGGTCTATCTATATGTGCGGAGGAAATGCCGGCGCCGCGCGTCTGGCCGGTATCAATCCCAGAAAGGTACATACCATTCTTTTTGTCAACAACAGCGCGATTGCCTGTCTTGCCGGATCGCTCCTGGCGTCGCGTATGCACCAGGCAAGTCCTTCCGGCGTTATCGGGACGGAGCTTACCGCCATCACGTCCTCTGTTCTGGGCGGCGTCTCCTTCATGGGCGGCAGCGGCACAATGGGCGGCGCTTTTATCGGACTCATGCTGCTCAACGTATTTACAAACGGTCTTGTGATTGCCGGTCTCAGTTCATATTGGCGTATTGTGGCACAGGGTGTTCTGCTCATTGCGGCGCTCATTCTGGACTTCTATCGGGAAGAAGCGCGGCTGAGGGCGCTCAGGGCTTCAACAGAAATTGGCGCAGAGTAAAGGAGGCGGGTAAGTAAATGACGACTAAAATCAAGAATTTCATTGCCTCAAAGATTTTCGCGTTGCTGGTGCTTTTGGCCGCAATCGTCTTGTTTTTCATGTTTGCCTCAGACTATAAGTTTATCAATCCCATCAACATCAGAAACATTCTGAACTCAATGGTGATATATACGCTTATGGCCGTTGGCGTGGGACTTTTGATTATCTCCGGCGAAATTGACCTTTCACCCGGATATGTCGGTACGTTTAGCGGCGTTTTGTTTGCGGTACTGTCAGAACAGGCCGGACTTCCCTGGTACCTGTCGTTCGTTCTGTGCCTTCTGGCCGGCGCCGCTTTTGGGCTCTTCAACGCGCTTCTCGTCAACAAGTTCAGGCTCCCAAGCTTCATCGCCACACTGGCAACAGGACCGTTCATTGTGAAGGGCTTAACGTATATTCTGTCTAACGGCGGGGTCATTACCTTAAGCGGGAGCACCGATGATAATTTCGTGATTTTTCTCGGCCTGTACAGAATTGCGAAATTTGTGCCCGTTTCCATTATTCTGGCCCTTGTTGTGATCACTGTCTATGGTATCATTCTGTCAAAGAGCGAATTCGGAAGAAGCGTTTACTTAATCGGGAGCAATAAAATGGCCTCCCGTTTTGCCGGCATCGAGCCCAAGAAAATTTCCTATATCCTGTTCGCCAACAGCGGATTTCTCGGTGCTTTAGCCGGCATTGTTTACGCGGGGCGCCTGAAAGCCGGAAATGTCGAAGGTACTAACACGTATACCTTCGATGCGATCGCAGCGGCAATCATCGGCGGCATCTCATTTACCGGCGGCTCCGGTACAATGCTCGGATGTTTCATCGGGCTTCTCATTATCAACAGCTTCAGTAACGGCTTGTCCATCCTGGGCGTCTCACCTTACTGGCAGTCGGTCGCGTCCGGACTTCTGCTCCTGATCGCGCTCATATTTGACTATATTTCGGTCAGAAGCAGCAGAAACCGGTTGCTGCGGAAATCGGGCGCCTAGCGGTGACAGCACAGAAGCGCTGCTCCGGAACCCCTTGCGGGCGTGATAACATACCATCGAAATCGGTGGTCCGTCATCACGCCCGATTGTTTTTAAAGGCTTGCGTGACGTAACGTCGGATGCTGCTACCATCTGATTCAGGCGAATTGTTGCCTTAATTCAGCTGATTCACCAGTATATTCATACAGTGGCAGATGTGATATGCTTTATATATGCAAATAGGCGGAGGTGATGTGATGAGGGCAGTCATAACCAACATTCAGGGTTATTCAATCCATGACGGACCGGGAATCCGGACGGTTGTTTTTTTCAAGGG
>JAAYBH010000239.1 GCA_012718935.1 Clostridiales bacterium | reverse complement strand
TTTCTCCCAGCCATTCTATTCTCCGCAGGCATTCGTCAATACTCTTATACCGCGCGCCGTCCACGACCTTGAAGCCCAACTCCCGCAAGTAACTCAGGGCTTCCTCATGCGTAAAAAATTCAATGCCCCTGACAGCCTGGATGTTGAAGACAAGCAGCTCAAGCCGGCGCGCGGCGGCAATTCTTGGATCAAGCTGCCGGAGTGAACCCGCCGCGGCGTTTCTTGGATTGGCCAGAAGCTGCTCCCCTCTGATCTCACGCTCCTCGTTGAGCTCACGAAAGACTGAGCGCGGCATGTAGACCTCCCCTCTGACAGCCAAATGCTCAGGCCTGTTTTTCAGCACCTGCGGCAGGGATTTGATTGTATTAAGATTATGTGTCACATCCTCGCCTGTCACGCCGTCTCCTCTTGTCGCGCCGCAGGTGAGTACCCCGTTGTCGTAATACAGCGCAACGGACAGCCCGTCGATTTTCGGTTCGACCACATACCCCTCGGGGGACGCGGCATCGCCGACACGCCGGCCGAAGGCGATGATCTCCTCAAAGGTGAAAACATCGTTCAGACTTTCCAGCGGCACTTCGTGTGTGACGGGCGAAAAAGCGGCCGACGGCTTACCGCCGACCTTCTGTGTGGGCGAATCAGGTACGATGAGCTCCGGGTTTTCGGTTTCGAGCTCCCTGAGCCGGCGGGTAAGCATGTCATACTCATAGTCCTCAATCAGGGGCGAATCCAGGTCATGGTATGCGTGGCCGTATTCCTCCAGCTTTTTTCGCAGGTCGTCTATTTCTTCTCTGGTGTTCATGGGTTTCCTCCGGTATTACCTATTTCAGCGTACATATTCGGGACTCTGCCGACAATGATGGTTTCGCAGACCGCAACCTGATCCGAGACCGTCACCGTATCCTCAGCGTATCCCGGTATCATGATATTGACCTCGACCGCAATGTTCAGGTAAATCTTATGCCGTGTCTGATTGATGCCGACGGACTCAAAATCATTAGAAAAGGCGGTGTTTACATCGGCAATCGACAGAATCCTTACTTTGAAATTCGGGCCAACTCCCGAAAAAAGCACGCCGCCGAGTGCGTTGCCGACCGGAATTTCCAGATCCGTAAAAACCTGATCATCAACTTGTTTATAGACACCGTTGGAGATTTTCGTTGAGAGCGTGTTGAGCATCGCCGTATTCGTCAGTAAGGCCGAAATGCTTCCATCCGAGTCCTTTTCCAGCGTCACAAGCTTCGTATAGTCAAATGAGCCCTTTAAAATTTCCTGCTCGATGACGTCGTTGACCTCGATCATTAAAACATCCGTCACCATCGTTTTAGCCAGCTTCATCATCATCGGCCGTATCCGGATCAGAATAATCGAAAGCACCGCGGCTAATGTCAAGAAAAGCACCAACAGAAATATGATAATTCTTTGAGCGCGCGGCAGCGGCCTGCGGTATGTGCGGTATGTATTGAAGTGTAATTTTCGTCGTCTCAGGCGGCGGTAAAGCATATGGATCACACCCCTTATGCCATCCATATGCGCGGCAGGCTGCATTTATTTGTGTCCCAGCATGTCTGCGGCCGTCATCACTCCATACTTTCCCGACTCAAAGGTTAAACCACCCTGCAGATACGCACAGTAAGGAGGCCGCATCGGCCCGTCGGCTGACAATTCGATTGAAGCGCCCTGGATGAACGTCCCCGCCGCCATGATAACCTGGCAATCGTATCCAGGCATATCCCAGGGCTCGGGGCTGACATAGGCGTCGACAGGCGCGCCTGCTTGAATCCCTCTGCAGAAACGACGCAGCAGCTCCGGGCTCCCCAGCTCCACCTGCTGGATGATGTCGGACCTGTCCGCATTCCAGGCCGGAGACGTTTTATACCCCATCCGTTCCAGGAGCAGCGCGCAGAACACGGCGGTCTTCAAGGCCTGATTAACGGTATGCGGCGCCATGAATAAGCCCTGATATAAAAGCCTGTTGCTGAAGAGTGTCGAGCCGCACTCCCCGCCGATGCCCGGCGCTGTGAGCCGGTAAGCCGCCGCCTCAACCAGGTCCCGCCTCCCCGCGACGTAACCGCCGGTCGGCGCGAGGCCGCCGCCAGGATTCTTGATCAGCGACCCGGCGATCAGGTCCGCGCCGGCCTCCGTGGGCTCCGCTGTCTCCGTAAATTCGCCATAGCAATTGTCGACAATCACTGCGGCGCGGGGGTTGACAAGACGCACCGTTTCGCATATCCGGCCGATCTCTGTGAGGGACAGCGCAGGGCGGTCGGCGTAGCCTCTGGAGCGCTGTATAAAAACAGCGGCAATACGGGAATCCGCCGCCGCTTCGGAAACAGCTTCCAGGTCCGGGCTCCCGTCCGGCAGAAGCTCCGTCTGCGCGTACCCAATGCCGTAATCGCGGAGCGAGCCGCGGTGATCGCCCTCGATACCGATGACGCCCCGCAGCGTGTCGTACGGAACGCCTGTTGCGGAGAGCAGCATATCGCCTGTTTTCAAGGCGGCAAAGAGGGCCGCTGTGATGGCGTGGGTTCCGCTCACAAAGCCGATGCGCACAAGGGCTGATTCTGCGCCGAAAACATCGGCCCAGACGAGATCCAGCGTGTCCCTGCCCTTGTCGCCGTAACCGTAACCTGTCGTTCCCGTCA
>JAAYBH010000238.1 GCA_012718935.1 Clostridiales bacterium | reverse complement strand
GAATTCGGAGTGTACTTCTTCAAATACGCCTATAAAAACGAGGACATGTACGCCATCTTCGCGGCGGTGCTGGGGGTCTCCCAGCTGGCCGCGCTGGCCGTTTTCCCTCTTTTCTCAAAGAAATTCAGCCGCCGGCAGCTGTATACGGCTGCGACGGCCCTTTTGGTACTGGGGTATATCATCTTCTTCTTTGCCCCGATGGATATGCTGATTATCGGCATCGCTGGGGTTCTGATCTTCGCCGGAGAGGCCTTTATCCAGATTTTGATGCTGATGTTCCTGGCGGATACGATCGAGTATGGGCAACTCAAGCTGGGAAAACGCAACGAGAGCATCACATTCTCCGTTCAGCCCTTCATCAACAAGATCGGCGGCGCGCTGGCCAGCGGTATCGTATCGGTGACGCTCATCATCTCCGGCATCAACCGGGCCGCCACCCCCGACGATGTCACCGACGGGGGGCTCCTCACGATGAAGCTGGCCATGCTGATCCTCCCCCTGATCACCATCGTGGCGGGTTTTATCGTCTACCGCTTCAAGTATAAGATCGACAAAAGGATGTTTGACAGCATCATCGACGAGCTGGGCAAGCGCGGTGACCTTGTGCTGACGGAAAAGGAACAGTAATATGCTCACTGAGAACAGCCGGATCAGGGAGGTCTACGCGCATCCTGTCGGCCATGACATTTTAAGAAAGGTGCTTCTCCTGACGGGCCGCAGCGACAGGATACTGGAAAACCCACTCGTCGGCAGCCTGAGGCTGCGCGCTCTGCCGAAGCTGTCCGGCGGTAAAATCTGCCAGGGGTTTCTGGACGCTCTTCTGGAGCTATTAAACGGCGAGCCGGACAGGCCGCAGGACGACTGCGCCGCCGAGACGCCGGCCTGGTGGAAAGAAGCCGTTTTCTATCAGATCTATCCGCGCAGCTTTAAGGATTCAGACGGCGACGGCGTGGGCGACCTGCGGGGCATATCGGAAAAGCTCGACTATCTGAAGGGGCTTGGGGTGGATGCCATCTGGCTGTCCCCCGTTTACGACTCCCCCAACGACGATAACGGATACGATATCCGGGATTACAAAAAAATCATGGCGGAATTCGGCGCGATGGCGGATTTCGACGGGCTGCTGGAGGGTATCCATTTAAGGGGCATGCGCCTCATAATGGATCTCGTCGTCAACCATACCTCCGACGAGCACGAGTGGTTTAAAAAGGCCGTTGAAGCGCCCGATTCGGCCTACGGGTCTTACTATATCTTCCGGGACGAGCCCAACAACTGGACCTCCTGGTTTGGCGGGAGCGCCTGGCGCTTCACGGAGAAACGGCAGCAGTACTTCCTGCATCTGTTTTCTCAAAAGCAGCCGGACTTGAATTGGGACAATCCCAACGTGCGCCGGGAGGTGCACGAAATGGTGCGCTGGTGGCTCCATAAGGGCGTCGACGGTTTCCGCCTGGATGTCATCAACCTGATCTCCAAGCGGCAGGGCCTGCCGGACGGCGACACGCTGATCGGGACGCTGACCGGATATACAGGTATGGAGCACTATTTTTACGGTCCGAAGCTTCACGAATACCTGAAGGCGCTGAAAAAGGAGGCGTTTGCCCCCTATGACGCCTTCTCCGTCGGCGAGACGCCCGGCTTCGGCATCGAAATGTCAAAGCTCCTGACGGCCGAAGGCCGGGACGAGCTCGACATGGTTTTCAACTTTGACCAGCTTGAAACGCCGGGGCATACCCGTTTTGACGATTACTGCTACGATCTCAATTATTACAAGGAATATATCACCGGCTGGATGGAGAATTACGGTACGCGCTGCCGGATGTCGCTTTTTTACGACAACCACGACAACCCGCGCATGGTTTCGAAAATCGACCCCGGCCTGCGGTACAGGGATGTACTGGCGAAGCTCCTGGCGACAATGCAGCTGACGCTCCGTGGGACGCCGTTTCTTTACCAGGGCCAGGAGCTGGGCATGGTCAACGGGGCTTTTTCGTCCGTTGACGCGCTGCGGGACGTGGAGAGCCTCAATATGTACGCCGAGCTTGTCAAAACCATGAGCCCGGCAGACGCCTTCAAAAAGATACTGACCGGCACGCGGGACCACGCACGAACGCCCATGCAGTGGACGGACGGCAAATATGGGGGGTTCTCGGAAGCCGTCCCCTGGCTCGTCGGCGGCGACGACTACATCGCCTGCAACGCGGCGGCTCAGGACAGTGATCGGGAATCGGTCCTGAATTTTTACCGGTCGCTGATCAGCCTTAGAAAATCATATAAGGCGCTTGTTTACGGCGAGGTCAAAATCGTCAACAAAAAGGAAAAGGATCTGTTCACCTATTGGCGGACAGACGCCGATGCGTCCTTCTATATCGAATGCAATCTCGGAAGGACGCCGAAAAGGCACAAAGCCATTCCAGCAGGCGCCGCTCTCGCGCATTCCAACTACCCGGACCCGCCGCAGCAATTCCTGCGGCCCTATGAAGCGATCATCTGGAAGGTGTAAAATATGCCTGCTTTCTATTACAAGCCTTACCGCCGTACGAAAATCCGCGAATACGGCGCCGAAGCATAACGCCCTTCTGTGATGTGATTCACAGAAGGGCGCTATTTTATATTGAACTTAAATTCAATATATCAGACCGCTAGTTATTTGTTGGCGTTTGCCGCGTTGTATTCCTCGACGGTCTGGACCTTCCAGTCCAGCATCGGCGCGAACTCCAGGTTTGGATCGTAGTATTTGTCGATATTGTCGATGTTCACGCAGTAGGTCGGCGTGTAGGAGTTGGCCGGAAGATCGTTGTAATCGGCGCCGTCCAGGATGTCGTGAATGATGTCGATAACGCCGGCGCCTGTGTAGTAGGGGGCGTTGGTGCCGCAGGCAATGATTTTACCGGCCTTAATGTTATCCAACGTGTACTTGGCAGCGTCCGCGCCGCAGATGACCATCATGTCCTGGCCGGGGATAATGTCATGCTGTGTCATCTCCTGCAGAACGCCAGGTGACAGGGAGTCCGTAT
>JAAYBH010000237.1 GCA_012718935.1 Clostridiales bacterium | reverse complement strand
GTATCAGGGTAAGGAGCATAAGCAAGCTCAGCGGTGACAAAAAGCCGGCGATGACCATGAGGATGACGGAGGCGTACGCCGCATAATACAAAAGCGCAAAAACGTAAAGCGCCCGTTTTTTAAGATAAAATGCCAGTGTGTACCGCCCTACCTGCACGTCGTGTCCGACGTCGCAGATATTGTTGGCCAGCATGATATTGGCTGTCAGGCAGAACGGCAATACCGCCAGGAGCAGCAGGCCGGCCACCGGCATAACCGTAATTTCAATCAGAATTTTCTCCGGTGACAAACTATAGGAAAACAGGAGACCCGGGGTGTTGATATAGACCAGAATAAAGGGAATGACCGCACCGTAGAAAAAACCCGAGGCGATTTCTCCGTAAGGGCCATGAGACAAGGGTACAGGCCCCCAGGAATAGAGAATACCGAAGAAAAAGCAGAGGCCGCCGGCCAGAAGCACAACCATATCGGTCAGACTGACAAGATACACACCCAGCGCCGCACTGAGCAAAAGCAGGACGGCGGTGATCCGTAGCGCGGTGCGCCGCGAAAACTGCAGAGTCTGATGGTTTTTTTTCGTATCCGAGTAGTTATTGACGGTCGTCGCCGTCAGGTCAAACAGGAACATACCGAAGAAGAACACCGCCGAGCGGAGCGGATCGATTTCCCTGCCGCTGAGAACAAGATAGCACAGCGTCATCAAATACGGAAAAACGCTTGTGATTTTTGTTTTGATCTCCACATAGTCCAGAAAGCGTTTGACCATTACATCACAATCCTTTCAGCACCGAATCGTGATTCATGCCGGTATGCCGGCTGCCTTCTTCAGGAGCCGCAGCAGCAGCTCCCGTTTCTCAATGTCTATATCCAGAAAGTTTATCGCTTTGAGCGTTTTTTTATACAGGCGGTCGATTTTCCCATGGGCATACCGGAGGCCGCCCGCCTCCTCAACAGCTGCCTTCAGCGCGTCCGGTTTCAACCCCGCCGCAATTTTTTCTGACAGCGCCTTATCCTTTTTAAGCGCATATATGAGAGGGAGCGTGACGACACCGCGGCTGTAATCGGACAGAACGGGCTTTTTTATCACTTTCGGCGAGGCTTCATAGTCGGCGCAGTCATCGGCCAGCTGGAATATAAGCCCAATGTTGCTGCCGATCTCCAGATAAACCTCCCGTATGGCCGCATCCTCTTCGGACAGGATGAATCCGGCGTTGAAGCAGGCCTCAAACAGCGCGGCCGTTTTACCTCGGATAATCCTGAAGTATTCGCGCTCCGACAGCCGGTAATTATAATTGTTTCTGTTCTGGCGTATCTCACCCAGGCATACCTCTGTCAGGTACCGGGTGAAGGACCGGTCGGCCGTGTCCTGCTTCGGCTGAAAGGTGTCGGCGGTAGAAACGTGCTCAAGAGCCGTGCAGAAGAGCCAGTCGCCGCACAGGACGGCGAATTTTTCGCCGTATCTTTTGTGAAGTGCGTCAATGCCGCGCCGCTTATCCGCGTTATCGATGATATCGTCGTGGACGAGGGTCGCCAGATGAAGGAGTTCCACCGCAGCCGCCGCTTTCACGGCGTCCGGATTGATGCTCCCGTCCTGTCTGATGGCACAGGCCAGCAGCGCACGCGCACGGATCATCTTCCCGGCTGCCTTTGAAAGGTGCGACGTCATGTGCCGAAGGACAAGCGGCGCTTCTTTCAAAAGCCGCCGGACCTCCTCACCCGTCCCCGCGACGGCATCCTCATACCCGAGTACGAAGGATGACTTGTCTTTCATACCCTCAGTCATGATAGAGATACGACCGCCTTACCCAGCCGATATTGCGCCAGCCTTTTTTGAGGAGCGGTGAGACGTAATAGTCAAGTCCGAAGACCTTGCCGGCGCCGAACATCAGGGCAATCGCACCGAAAAGCATCCAGAAGCTTGACAGAAAAAGGCCGGTCGTCGCTGAAAACATAAACAGGAGAACAAGCGAGACGAGACTCGATAACGTGGTAAGCAGGCCGCCCATCATGGACAGTCCGATGAGGATTTCGGCTACAACGATAAAAATCTGCATAGCCAGAGCGAGGCCGGGATTGGGGAGAATCACGGTATTGACAAACCAGTTCATCAGCGGGATATCCAGCTTGAAGGCGTAATCGGCGATTTTGGATTC
>JAAYBH010000236.1 GCA_012718935.1 Clostridiales bacterium | reverse complement strand
TTTCAGCGTTAGGTGTTTTGCAGCAGGATTTTATGTCTGAGATTCAGAAGCGGTTTAGCGGGCTTGAGGGCCTGATTAAGTGGCGCGAATTCTGTGACAATAACGGGATAGAATACACGTTCTTCAATTGGTACTGACCGGGAACCAAGCTATTCGAAAACTCGTTAACAGCGCTTTTTGGTAAGTTTTTATCAAGGGAGGCGGGTTACATGCCCGACAATAAAGATGCGCAAACAAAATTCGGAATCGTAAATTATGATTCGCGTGCATATGGTAAACTCTACTTCGATACCGGTGAATTGATGTATGAAGGATATTACTCGCCAGCAGATTACAACTCGAGCCATCATGAGCCGAACGGGCAGGGGGTTCTATATTATAAAAGCGGCGTCAAACACCGCGAAGGCCAATTTCAGCATGGCGGTTTGTTAGAAGGTAAAGCCTATTACCCTTCCGGCAGCTTAAAGTTTGAAGGCAGATATAACTGCCGAAAAACTGATGCTACATATTACGGTCCAACATATCCAGTGTACGGAAAGTATTACAGTGAAGACGGAATACTAATTTACGAAGGTGAATTCAAAGTAGAGAAACAAGGAAGTATAGGATATCCCAAGGTAACATATCCAGAGGGCTTTGAAAGCCTATGAGCCTGGCTTAAATGAGTTAATCCGCCGATTTGAACGTCAAGATTATGGCGATATTACAGAAGAAGAAGCGAATAGGAGGTTTGATCATGGAACTGATTGAGAAAAAGAAGCTGTTTTGGATTCGAATCTCAGCATTGGCCAGCATTTGCATTCTGGTCATCATCGCGGTTCTGGCAATCGGTGCCATACTTCAGCTCAAAGTGATGCAGGATGATTTTACCAGGCTTGGGGAAATGGCAGACGCGATGGATGACATGACTGAAAATCTAGTCAGCGTGTCTGAAAGTCTGGAGCAAATTGACTGGGAGGATTTAGCCGTCAACATTAATCTGACTGCTGAAAAGGCTCAGCAAAGTATGGATGCGGCATTGACAGCAATCAATGATCTGGATATCGATACACTGAACGAAGCGATCGCTAATCTACGGGATGTTGTTGAACCGCTGGCGCGATTTTTCAATACGTTCCGCTGAAGAGCCTTGCCGATAAACACTTGCAGAGTTATCTGGATGAATTTTGTTACCGATTCAATCGAAGAGGTTTTAGAAACCAAATATTCCCCAGGCTACTCTGCGCGGTAGCTAACTCCAATATCTTGGGGTATGCTGACTAACGCGATAGTCTTATTTGATTTTTGCATGTATTTTGTTTGGTAATCATCTCCATTTCGCAGTCACTTCAGCTCTGTTTTTAATGGCTGTTTTGCTATAGCCCCTTTTCTATAATTATGTAGAATTTTTAAAGAATATAAGGTAATATTTATGTAAGCTGGAATAAGATCGGGGGTGAAAGCGATGGGCATCCCGGCTGGCTGGGAGCAGACGGCGGCCTGGCTCGTGCTGACAGCGGTGCTGCTTTCAATTATATCCGGAAAAGTTCGTTACGAAATCCCGGCGTTTGGGGGGCTTCTGCTGTTGGGGTTTCTGGGGCTCCAGGGACCTTCCGAGCTGTTTGTGGGCTTTGCATCGCCGGCGCTTTTTACGGTTGCTACGGTGCTGGTGATGAGCGCCGGCATTGTGGAGTCTGGCATCCTGTCCGGCCTCGGCAAAAAAATCGCAGGTCGGATACATAAACCGAAAAATCAGATCCTGGCCGTTTTCCTGACGACAGGCCTCATCTCGGCGTTTATGAACAACGTGGGCGCTGTGGGCGTCACGCTGCCCACCGCCCGGAGAATGGCGAAAAGGGCCAATGTGCCGGCATCCGCCTTCGGCATGCCGATCGCCTTCGCATCGATTCTGGGCGGGTCGCTGACGCTGATCGGGACGGCGTCGAATCTGATCGTCTCAGCTTACAGGCAGAGCGCCTTCGGGGCGCCCTTCAGAATGTTCGATTTTACGCTCCAGGGACTTGCGATTTTGGGAACCGGCATTCTTGTCATTTTCCTCTGCCGCGTCTGCGGACTTGGCCCTATCGGGCAAAAAAGCCCTGAGTATAGCGGTCAGACGCAGGAGGAGTACGGCCAAGTGACGGAGATGCCTGCCGGACGCACCCTCATAAAAAGCCTGCTGGTGCTTCTGCCGCTGCTGGCGGCCATCCTGCTGACAGGAGCGGGCGTCCTGCACCCGTCCGTCGGGTTCGGCATTGTCATCATGCTGTGGCTTGGAGCGCGGGTTCTGTCTTATAAAAACGCGCTTGAGAGCATCAATCTGCCCGTCGTTCTTTTTTTAGGCAGCATGTTCGGCATCTCCGGCATCCTGCAGGAAACGGGTGCGCTGGGCGCCGCCATCGGCGTTATCAGCCCGATATTTGAAGGGCTTCCCCCCTTCTGGCTGATCCTTATTTTTCTGTTTATCACAGCCCTGCTGTCAAATATCATCGACAATTCCGTCTCCGCCGTCTTGATGGCGCCGGTAGCGATTGAGCTCTCCCGGGCAGGCGGTCTCGCCGTCAATCCCGATGCGCTTTTAATGGCTGTTGCGGCCGGGGCTAGCCTCGGCGTCATTATGCCGACGCATCAGGCAACGCTCGTTGTCTCGAGCAGCATGGAATTTTCGAAAAAAAGCTTTATGAAAACGGGCGCCGCCGTGGTGCTGCTGGCTGGCATCCTGTCGACGCTTGTCATATATGCCGTATGGCGCTAAAACTTAAAGGGAGGCGAAATTTATGGAATTTAAGCAGATCTATACCCCGGGGCTCGCGCAGTGCTCCTACGTCATCGGCGGTAAGAACGCCTGTGTCGTCGTGGACCCGATGCGTGACGTCAAGCCCTATCTCGACATCGCAAAATCCTTCGGGCTCCCCATCCGGGGCATTATCGAAACGCACCTGAACGCTGATTTCGTATCGGGGCATGTGGAGCTTCGGGAGCTGACGGGCGCGACCATCTACATCACGAAACAGGCAAATGCCGCGTTTGAGCATTATGCCGTCGGCGACGAAGAGGAATTCGTCATCGACACACTGCTGTTTAAAATGTTGGATACGCCGGGTCATACGCCCGACTGCTCGGTTTATATCGTGTCCGATCTTGAAAGGGGTAAGGAGCCGGCGCTGGCCTTTACGGGAGATACGCTCCTTGTGGGTGACGCCGGCCGGCCTGACCTTTTTCCCGATATCAAGGAAGAGCTGGCGTTAAAGCTGTATAAAAGCCTCCGGCGGCTAGAACAGCTGCCGGACAATATCGAGCTGTACCCCGCCCACGGCGCGGGCTCCCTCTGCGGCAAGGCTCTCTCCTCAAAGCTGTCCTCCACTATTGGGACGGAGAAGCTGCACAACCCGGCAATCCTGAAGCACCCGGAAGCGGATTTCATCAAGGGCTTTCT
>JAAYBH010000033.1 GCA_012718935.1 Clostridiales bacterium | reverse complement strand
TCCCGATGCAGCTTTTCGCCTACTATGTGGCCCTCGCGCGGGGCTGCAGTATCGATAAACCCCGTAATCTCGCAAAATCAGTGACAGTAGAATAAAACAACACGATGACAAAGACGGACGCCGCAGCATTCAGCTGCGGCGTCCTGTTTCCTTCTTCTTATATAACCTTAGTCGTTATTTATGGTAGGATTCCGGGATATCCATACGCGCGTTGTATGTTTCCCTTGTGATACCCGTTGCATCGTAATCATACTGTGTACCCCCGGCATAGACGTCGGACCACTCAAGGAGTTCCTTGTAGTTTTCTTTTGTCATCCAGTAGGACGGCAGCAGCATTCCGGCATAACCGGCTGACTTTGGATCGTTTTCATTGACCCATGACGGCCAGATGGTCTCGGGGGTCGCCTGGCCGGTCATAAACGCGTAAACTGCACCGACAACGGCTTCGGCATAGATGGTCTGCGGGGTGAACATTGCCAGCTGCCAGCAGTCGTCAATGCCGTTATCCCACTGATTCTGGAGGGAGGTGCCGCCGATTGTCGTGACAACGGCGGTGTCAGGCGTAAAGCCCATGGAGTCAAGCGCCGCAGCGGAACCCATGGCGATGTCGTCAAAGAGGACGGATACGAGCCAGTGGGTATATGTCGTCTGCTCGGCGAGGACAGCTGTAACAACCGTGTTGGCGCCGTCAAGTGTCGGGCCTGTTGTCACGGTGTCGGCGATGAAGAACTGATTGGCCATGTCGGGGTTCTTCCCAAGGAACGCATCCTGAGCGCCCGTTGTACGCCAGTGGAGAACGTCAGCCATGGAGTAGTCGACGGAGATGTAGCCGATTTCTTCCTTGGGTACATCCGCCCACTTCGTCTTCATCCACTCGTCCATCTTGAGGCCCATCTGCTGGCCGAACCAATAGTGGTCGAAACCGACAAAGGGATGGATTAGCGGGGTGCCTTCGGCTTCCATGTTCTGCGCGGGAGACATGAAGCCCATCCAGGAAACGCCTGCTTCATCGCAGATCTCTTTAATGCGCATATAGGAGTTGGCGTCGGGGTCAAAAATAAAGCCGTCAACGCCCTGGCTGATGAAGGTCTGAAGGTTGGTGATGAACGCGTCGTTGTCGCCGCCGGAGCTCCACATGGGCGAATAGTCGCAGTTCATTTTTTCACACCAGAGGCCAAATGCTGCGCTGGACTGATCATAGAGCGGCCCGGATGCGGCTGACATGTACTGGATCTGATATCTTTCGTTCTTGCTGTAATCATATTCCGGATCAAAGAAGCCGACCTTATCGAGGGGATCGTCACCGTATTTGCCGGTGTTGGATTGAGTCGCATCCGGTGATACGGGCGGTGCAGCTGTCGCCGGGGCTGCAGAGGTGGGAGCTGTGCTGGGAGCTGTGGATGTTCCCGGTGTTGTGGTGCCGCACGCAAACAGCGAAACCGCCATCAGCAGGACGAGGATCATCGCCAGAGTCTTTTTCATTTTTTTCCTCCTTTTTAATGTTAGACATATTAATCACTCGTAAAACGTGTTGCCTTTCGAGTTGATTACATAAATATCAGGTGCCGCGTCTTATTATTTTGCGGCGAATCAGGACGCTTTTTTCGCAGATGTGCCCTGTTTGATCGCGGCAGCCATCAGAATCCGGCGCATGCGCATGGCATTCAGGTTGTCCATTAAGAGCGCGATGATCAGAAGGAAGCCGGGCAGCATGACGGTTACAAAGGTCGGTACCTTCAGTGCCAGCAGGCCGGTGGTGAAGACATTCAGCAGAACAAGACCGATTGCCGCGCCGCCCATACCGCCAGCGCCGCCCATCATCGAGACGCCGCCGAGCATCGCAGCGATCATCGCCTGCATATTCGGCGCGGCTGTTGTAAACATGAGCGGACTGGACTGCTTCCTTAAACAGGACCACATGAGGCCCGCAATGGCGGCCATAACGCCCTGCGAGGTATACAAGATGGCGCGTGTCCTCTTGATATTAAGGCCGCAGAGCCGCGCGGCAAACATGTTTCCGCCGATCATATAAATACTTCGCCCGAACCGCGTCTTATACAGGACAAAGGTGTGGGCCAGAATGATAACGACCGTCAGGATAAACAACAGGGGAACGAGATTGAAAAGAGCTATTTTGCCGATATCCGTAAAGCCCGGCGCATTGATTGGGATGGCGTTGCCTCGGGTGACGACGTTTCCAATACCGCCGAAAACAGACGAGGTGGCGATTGTGGCGATGAAGGGCTGCATGTTGAATACATTCATTAATAGCACGTTGATCAGACCACATATGGCGCCGGTTGCCAAGCCCGCTATGAGTGCCACAACCCATGGAAGCTCGCGGAAGTTTTGAATAAAAAGGCCGAAAACGAGCATTGACAGAGCGCCGACGCCGCCGGCCGACATATCGAAATTTCCGCTTAAGAACAGAATTGTGATACCCGCCAGCATAACGCCCTGGAAGCTCAGTGTGTTGAGCAGATTACGCACGTTTCCTCTTGCCAGGAAGCTCGGACTGATCAGCCATACGCCGATGGTGAGTAAGAGTGTAATAATGACAAGTCCGAAAGTTTTTGTTTGAAATACGCTTTTCTTTCCCATGTTTTCTCTCCTCAATCCAGCATGGCCATGGCCAGGACATTTTCTTCCGTGGCATCCTGCCTGCTGATCTGCCCCGTGATATGCCCGTTATGCATGACGATGATGTTGTCCGCAACGTTGATGACTTCGGTCAGCTCCGATGAAATGAAGATGACGCCGATCCCCTGCTTTGCGAAATCGCAAACCATCTGGTAGATCTCCGCTTTCGTCCCGACGTCGATACCCTTTGTCGGTTCGTCAAGAATGAGTATTTTGGTGACGACTTTTTCAGACGTCCACCGGCCGAGGATGACCTTCTGCTGGTTACCGCCAGACAGCTCCATAACGGTCTTGTCAATATTCGTCGTTTTGATGGAATATTGTTTGACGGCGGAAAGGGTCAAATCTTCTTTTGCGCCCTCGTCCATGAACATACCCTTCTTCAGCTTACCCAGAACCGGCATGCAGACGTTATCCTTGATGGAGTTCCACAGAATGAGTCCCTGTTCCTTGCGGTCCTCGGGGCACAGCGCTATGCCGTGGTCGATCGCATCCTTCGGGTTTTTGATCTTCACCGGTTTTCCCTCGATTTTAATTTCACCGGAGAGCACCGGATCGGCGCCGAAAAGCGCCCGCGCGACCTCCGTCCGCCCGGCGCCCACAAGGCCTGCGAAGCCGATGACTTCGCCCTTGCGCAGCTTGAAGCTGATGTCGCTCACCACGTTCGTATTGAGGTTATCGACCTCCAGGAGCACATCGCCGTATTTGTCATTCCGTTTCAGGTTCGCGTATGTATCGCCGATATCACGCCCGACCATCGCCTTGATGAGATCCCGTTCGTTCGTTTCCGCAGTATTGAACGACTTAACCTGGCGTCCGTCCTTGAGAACGACGATCTCGTCGGTCACCTGGAATATTTCGTTCATACGGTGGGAGACGTACAGGATGATCTTGCCCTCTTCCTTCAGCTGATTGATCAGCTTGAACAGGATAGCGATCTCCTTGTCCGTTAAAGGGGCTGTCGGTTCGTCGAAAGCGATGACTGCCGAATCACGCTGGTAAGCCTTCATGATCTCAACCATTTGCTGATAGGCTACCGGCAGAAAACCGACCGTTGCCGCGGGGTTGATGGGAAGCCCGAACTTGTCAATGAGGACCTGTGCCTTTTTTTTGAGCTCTGCTTTGTTGTAGAGTCCCAGCTTTCCTACCGGCAGGTTGCCGGCATAAATGTTTTCCATGACGCTGACTGACGGGACAAGCTGTCTTTCCTGGTAAATGACGCTGATGCCCGCATTAAGCGCTTCGACGGGCGCGTCAAACTTGATTTCGCTGCCGTTGAGAATAAGCTTTCCCTCGTCCTGCTTGACGTCTCCGCTGAGTATTTTTAAAAGCGTTGATTTTCCTGCGCCGTTTTCGCCGACGAGAGCCATAACCTTGCCGCCGGATACTCTGAAGCTGATATCTTTAAGCGCCTGAACGCCGGGATATGCCTTTCCGATACCTGAAAATTCCAAATATTGTTCCATATCATTCACCTCCATCAAGCGTCAGCCTAACGGCCGGCGCCCGCCTTCCCTGCAACTTTTTCCGGTTCGCTGTCTACCTTTTTGCTGACCGCTTTTGTCATCTTTTTGCCTCTGCCGAGGTCCAGCGTCAGGGCGACGACGAGCACGATACCTTGCAGCAGACCGGACCAGTACGTATCGAAATTAAGGATGGACATGCCCGTACTGAAGGTGTTCAGGATGCACAAGCCGATAAAAACGCCTACCATACCGCCGTTGCCGCCAAAGAAGGAGATGCCGCCGAGCATGGCCGCGATAAGGCCGGTAAACATGTTGGCTGAGAGCATCAGCTGGTTGGCCTGCGACGTCCGCGCCGTGTAGACAACGCCGGAAAGGCCTGCCATGATGCCGCTGTTGGCAAACATGATATAGGACGCTCTTTTTGGATTCAAGCCTGAAAGTCGGGCTGCCTGGGGATTACCGCCGACGAGATAAATTGTCTGGCCGAATTTAGTCTTTTTAAGCATAACTCCGTATAAAACAAACAGAATGGCCATCAGCACAATCGTAATCGGTATAAAACCGAACAGTTGATATGTACCGAGCCAATCTGTAAACGGGTGGTCGATCGCAATGTTTGGCGCCAGGTTATTTTTAAAGTCCCAGCTGATCCACATCTGGAGTCCTTTAAAAACAGAGGATGTCGCCATTGTGGCGATAAAAGGCTGCATGTTGAACTCATTGACAAGAAATGCGTTGACAAGGCCAAGCGCGCCGCAGATGGCAAGCGCTGCAATGACAGCGACCGGCCACGGCCACGCCCAGTATTTCAGTGCAAGAACGGCGAAGATACCGCCCACGCAGCCGATGGAAACAATAGACAGATCCATTTTTCCTGTTAAAAGAAGGCAGGCGGCTCCAATAGCCAGAAACGATGTGATGACCAGACTGCTGATGATTGCCATCAAGGTATCCATCGTCAGGAATTTTTTCCCTGCCAGCGAGCATAACAGTGTATACACCGCGACCAATACGACGAGTATGACCAGCAGCGTAAACTCTTTTGATTTTAAAAACTTACGTAATCCTTTTTCGCTTCCCAAAGTATTCACTCCTCATTCGAACGTTACGAGAGCCTGAATGATCCGGCTATCGCTTGACCCCTTTGCCTTGTTGCGTTTTTAACACAACAACCACTCACCCCCCGCATATGCTATCGCTGCAGCTTAATGATGTGCCTGAATGTAAAGTTTGCCATATTTGGGACATCAAACAAAAAGACACAATTGAGTAAATTTTCATACATCAATCAAGTCCCGGCACATTTCTATCTTATTTTGTCATTCAAAAAGCATTGTTTATTTAACATCATATTTTGTTTATAATACATAATCGAAGTATTGTACATTAACAATTAATGTGCTATTATAACCTCAAGGGCATGGTGATAACTGTCAAAGGGTCATTTTTAGTCAATATTGCACAAGGGAGGTATGATGTTCTGTACAATATTACTTTTCAACAGATTGAAACATTTTTAACAGTCGCAAAATGCCTGAATTTGTCAAAAGCGGGCGAGACGCTGTATGCTTCCCAGCCGTCGCTCAGCAAAACGCTAAAAAGATTCGAGGAAGGCGTTGGTATGCGCCTGTTTAAAAGCAGCAATCAGGGTATGGCGCTGACGGGCGACGGCGAATACCTTTTTTCCGTCCTTGAGCCGCTTTATAAAACCATCAACAAGAGCATCCAACTTGCCCGATACAATTCGACGACGCCGCTGCGTGTTCTCAGGATCGTAGAACCGAGCTCATATGATTATACAGATGATTTTACTCAGCTGAAACACCTCGTCAAGGCATTTGAGAGCAAATATCCCGATGTCGTCGTTCAGGAGCATCTCTGCGATTTCAAGGAGCTTCGCCAGGAGCTTGAGTTTGGCAACGCCGATCTTGTTTTTACTGAAGACTTCGGCATCAGAGATATTCCGGGTGTCACTGCCAGGCTCCTCAATCACTTTAATCTGTACATAACAATATCCGCGAAGCATCCGCTCGCCGTTTCGGACAAGCTGGATTTTAGCGCGCTCAGCAATGAAACGCTTTTTACGCTGCCCACTATGGCGAGCGAACAGGAAGATATCGATACTCAGCTGGAAGCCTGCCGCTTTCTGGGCTTTACGCCGAGAAGAGTGGAGTTCAAATCAAACTTTAATACGCTATTGCATGCGATCAGCAAGGGCAGGGGCATATGCTTTTGTGCCAAGCTTAAAAAAATCAGACTGGATGACGATCTTCGGTATTACCAGACCGACTTTCCGGTTCAGCCCTCCATTGCAGTCGCCTGGCGGACCAACAAGCTCAGCCGCGAAGCAAAGAATTTTATCAACATGCTGCCGGAGGACGGCTACGACGGGTTAAATGAACCGCCTCAGGACACCCCGCCCGAATAATACATTTATATAAACATGGTATTTCATATTTTTCCAAACAATGCTATGATACAGATATTGATAACGGCATTATCATGTCAACAGCAATAACAATCAATAATGTGTAAGGGAGAATATTATGAGGTACAACATTCAGGGCGACAGCCTTCCGGTTGTCATATGCAGCCTGGAACCCGGCGAATCGATGATCAGCGAGGCAGGCGGCCGCACCTGGTCCAGAGGCCATGTGCTGACTGAAACCAACTCAGGAGGCGGAGCTAAAAAAATGCTGGGCAGAATGTTTGCCGGCGAAAGTCTTTTTATGAGTGTCTACACAGCGCAGAGTCCCTGTGAGATTGCCTTCGCTTCCTCCTTCCCGGGCCGCATCATCGCGCGGCAGCTTGCCCCCGGCGAGTCGATCATCTGTCAGAAAAGCGCCTTTCTTGCAGCGACTACCGGCGTTGAGCTCTCCATTCACTTTCAGAAGCGGCTCGGCGCCGGCTTCTTCGGCGGTGAAGGCTTTATCATGGAGCGCGTTACCGGCCCCGGCCTCGTGTTCCTTGAACTGGACGGCCACTGTGTCGAGTACAACCTCGCCCCCGGGGAACCGCTCGTCTGCGATACGGGCGTCCTGGCTATGATGGATGCCACGTGCTCGCTGGATGTCCAGATGGTCAAAGGCTTCAAGAATGTCCTGTTCGGCGGCGAAGGTCTTTTTGACACACTTGTCACCGGCCCCGGCAAGGTATACCTGCAATCGATGACGATTCCCCATATTGCTAATCTGATCAGTCCGTTCATACCAAAAAGCAATTGAATCATCAAGTTATTCATCGGGCGGCCCACTGCGGCCGCCCTTCTTCACGTTCACTCCATTTTTTCGGACATGACGGTGTGTCCCGGCTGCATATAGTATATTACTTTGTGACATGCTGGAGGAACGCCGATGGGCCGGGGCAAAAGGATGCTGAAAAACACGATACTGCTGACCGGCACCTCCCTGCTGATGAGGACCGTCGGAATTTCATTTCAGGTATATCTGACAAAAAAGATCGGTGCTTCCGGAATAGGCCTTTTCCAGCTCATCATGTCGGTCAGTATGCTGGCGGCGACATTTGCCCTTTCCGGGATTCGTTTCGCTACGACAAGGCTTGTATCGGAGGAGCTTGGGAAATCCAATCCCGGCGGCGTTAAAAAAGTGATCATCCGCTGTCTCACCTATGCGCTGTGCTTCGGCACCGCCGCCATGCTGGCTCTGTATTTCAACGCGGATATGATCGGAGCTGAATGGATCGGAGACGGCCGTACGGTTCTGTCGCTGCGACTCCTGTCCTTCAGTCTGCCCGCCTTTGCCCTTTCACACGTGTTATCGGGATACTTCACTGCCGTATCCCGCGTCTTCAAGTCTGCAGCCGTCAGCATTGCCGAGCAGCTGATCCGCATAGCCGTTGTCGTGGCGGCGCTTTCCCTCACCGCGGAATACACCGTGGAGAGCGCCTGCGCCATTATCGTCGCCGGCGGTATTGTCGGCGAAATATTTGCTTTTTCCATGTTGTACCTCCTTTATATTTTTGACAGACGCCGTTATAAAGAGCGCGAAGCAAAAACACAGGGAATCACAAAGAGGATGTTCGGCATTGCACTCCCGCTGGCTTTTTCGGCATATGCGCGTACGGCCTTGTCAACGCTTCAGAACCTGCTGATACCGAAGGGATTCCAGAAATCCGGCGCCACGGCCGAGGCCGCGCTGGCAGATTACGGCCTGATTGAAGGGATGGTGATACCGATCATCACCTTCCCATCCGCGTTTTTTTATTCCCTTGCTGAGCTTGTCGTTCCCGAGCTGACAGAGGCCCAGGTTAACGGACGAAATAACGACATCTCCTCTCTGGTCAACAGAATTCTGCGTTTATGTCTCCTGTTTTCAATCGGGGCAGCGGTTGTCATGTTCCGTTTTTCTTCCGAACTGGGCTCCTGTATCTACGGCAGCCTCAGAGTTGGGCATTATATCAGCCTGCTCTCCCTGCTGCTGCCCTTCATGTATCTCGACAGCATTACGGACGGGATGCTTCGCGGGCTTGGGCAGCAGATGTATTCCATGCGCTATAATATCATGGATTCCTTTATAACCGTCATTCTTGTGTATACCCTTCTGCCGAGATTTGCGTTGCTGGGCTATATCTTTATCTTGTATTTCACCGAGCTCTTCAATTTCTCGCTGAGCATCCACCGGCTTTCGGTTATGACGTCCCTCCGTTTTTCGCCTGTCTTTATCGTGAAAGCAGTTTTCTCAGCGTTCGGCTCGGTCAGCCTCAGTGTTTTTGTCCTCCGGTATGCCGGACTGCCCCTGTCGCCTCATACGCCGGTGCTCATCACTCACATTGTGCTGACAGCCGTCATATATTTCGCGCTTCTTTTGATCCTCGGCTGCCTGGAGCACCGTGATATCGTCTGGCTGAAGTCGTTTATGGGTATAAAAAAAAACGTACCGCGGGCACGTAATAATATGTAAGACCGGATAAACCCACAGATTTCAGAAAATACTTTATAATTCTGCCATTTAAATATATAATAACGGAAAAACACAAAGGAGAAAAAACATGACGGACTCATATCTCGGAGAATCCATTGGAAAACTCGGTTTCGGCTACATGCGTCTTCCGAAAGCAGGCGACGATTTTGATTATGCGAAGATCAACAGAATGGTCGATGCATTTCTTGAGCAGGGCTTCACATATTTTGATACCGCTTTTGTCTACGCGGGTTCGGAGGAAGCGATGCGGAAAACGCTCGTTGAGCGCCATCAAAGGGACAAATACACCATCGCCTCGAAGCTCTCCTTTATGGTAGCAAACGCGCCTGAGGATATGCAGATGGAAATTGATACGTCCCTAAAGCGTCTCGGGACGGATTATCTCGATTTCTATATGCTGCACGGCCTCGGCAAGGAGCAAAACGAAAAGGCCGAAAAGCTCGGCGGCTGGGACTTTGTCCGCAGTCTGAAGGCAAAGGGTGTGATCAGGCACTATGGGTTTTCCTTTCACGATACCCCGGAAGTACTTGACGAGATCCTCATTAAGCACCCCGACGCTGAATTTGTCCAGCTGCAGATTAATTACCTTGATTGGGACAGTGACGACGTGCAGTCCCGCAAATGCTTTGAGACGGCCAGAAGGCACAAAAAGCCCGTCATCATTATGGAGCCTGTCAAGGGCGGACTGCTGGCGAGCGACGATTCGCCGATCTCGAAGGTATTGAAAGCAGCCGATCCAAACGCCTCGGTGGCCTCCTGGGCGGTGCGGTACGCCGCTTCACTGGACGGGATCATCACCATGCTCAGCGGCATGAACAGTATGGAGCAGCTTGAGGATAACATCAAAACCGTCAGGAATCTGAAGCCTCTCGATGCCCGTGAAATGAAGGCGATTGACGAGGCTGTGGCGATTTTGAAAAGCACCCCGAGGGTGCCGTGCACAGGATGCAGGTACTGCGTGGAAAACTGCCCCCAGAAGATCAACATCCCCGTTATGATGGACCTTTATAGCAATTACATGGTGTACAATTCGACGGCTAACAGCGATTTCCCCTTCTTCCTCGCCACAAAGGACGGCGGTAAACCATCCTCCTGCATCACCTGCCGCGTCTGCGAGGAACACTGCCCGCAGCATATCGGGATTTCAGATATACTTGCAAAAATGGCACCGCTGTACGAGAAATAACGGAGGACCGTGCTCCATGCCGAAGACTAAACTCCTGTCACAGCAGGAAATTGAGAAAATGTTCGGGCGATTTGCGGCCATTACGCTGGACACCTCCGCCATCCGGCGAAAGTTTCTGAACTGCCGGTACGGTGCACATCACAAGCAAGCCGTGGATATCTATCTGCCCAACGAGGGAAACGGACCCTTCCCCGTCATCTTTTTCATTCATGGCGGCGGCTGGTCGGGCGGAAATAAAAAAGACGCGCAGATACTTCCTTTTATCAGCGGCGTTGAACGCGGCTATGCCGTAATTAGCGTCGGTTACAGACTCGTCCCGCAGATCCTGTATCCGGACAATCTCTTTGATATCAAGGCAATGCTGCGCTGGACAGCTGAAAATGCCGGGACTTATCTGCTGGACCCGGAGCGTACGGCGCTCACAGGCGCTTCGGCCGGTGCGCACCTGGCCATGATGGCGGCCTTTACGCAGGGACAGGCTGTTTACGAGGGCGCGCCGCTTTCCAGAACGTGCACAATCAGCGCTGTTGTCGACCAATACGGACCGACTGATTTCCTGAGGCAGCAGGCCCAGTTCGACGAATCGGGATATCCTCGCATGAAGGTTCCCGACCCGGAGCATTTTGATTTTGTTGATCATATGCTTGGCATCTATTCCGGTTGCATACCGAACATGATGCGCTTCGTCAATCCCATCGACAACATTCATCCGGGCATACCTCCCGTCCTCATCCAGCACGGGAGGTATGATCCCTGCGTCCCCTACCAGCAGGCGACAGAGCTTTACAGCAGAATTATAGATGTATCGAGCGAAGACCGGGCCGTCCTTGACATCAGCGACGTCTACACCCACGCGGACCCGGGCTTCGCCGACCCCGGGAGCGTCGAACGTATTTTTACTTTTCTTGATGAGCACCTGAAAAAGCCAACTTGAAATTAATCGCATATTTGACAATTGAATCTATCTCGTTTATGATGAGCTTTACAGACGAAAAGTGGGGTGAGCGTTATGAAATTGCGCGGTAATCTGCTGCTGGCAGTTGTATTTATCATAACGCTCATCGCCGCTTCGGCAGTTGTCATCGCCGCAGGTCGTACATACGTGCAGAACGGACTCCTATTTGGCGGCAGGATGTCTGATTTCACCGACGGCTGGAAAACTGCCGACGGTAAAACCTTCATTCTCCCTGACTCCCTGGATGCGGATGACAGCGGTTCGGTACACTTATTCAACACGCTCCCCTCTTCCCTGCCGGAAGGTACGGTATTGTTTTTAAAGTCCTCATACCAATCTCTGGAGGTCGTTGTCAACGGCAACGGTATCTACTCCTGGAGTCAGCATAATAAAGCGCTGTTTATGAACTCCTTCGGTCTCTCCGCTTATATTGTCGATCTGCCGGCATCGGCAGCCGGACAGACAATCGCACTCAATCTGCAGACAGGGCGGCAGGGTGGAAATGTCACCATTTATTCTCTCTCGCTTGGCGACGGGCTCACTGCATCCGTTTCGCTGATATTCTCCAGCCTTGATACGATCGTTCTTTTCTTTGTGTTCGTTGGTTTATTTACACTTGTCGCCATATCCGCCTTTCTGTTTAAAAAGCGCATTCCCGGTCAGCACCCGGCGGATGCGCTTTATTTTGCTGTATTCATCCTGCTGGCGGCCATCTGGCTGATATCGGATTCCAGTCTGATGCTGCTCTTTACATCCAACGCCGCGATTAACTTTTATACTTCCCTGTTTTCTCTCATGCTTCTTCCGATCCCGCTCCTCCTTTTCCTGCGCCGTTTCACGCACAGAGGCAAGAGCATTGTCACTATTCTGACCGTATTGTTCCTGCTGAATTTTTTCGTATGCCTCGCGCTCCATGTGTCCGGCGCTGTGAACCTGCTGCAAACGCTTTTCACGTCCCACCTTCTCCAATTGACTGCCAGCGTTGCCGTTCTGGCGCTGTTCACGACGGAATTCGTCAAATACAGGCGAAGGGATATGATCGAGGTTCTTGTCGGTCTGGGCCTCTTTTGTCTTTTCTGCATGATAACGGTCGTCGTCCGGGTACTGTCAGGCAACCCCGAAAGCACCGTTTTCTTCCACATCGGACTCGCCGCCTTTATACTGGCGCTTGTCATCGGTGTCATCCGGCGCGGCATTCATGATATCACCCGATCCAAAAGCTACGAGAAGCTGGCGTTCTCCATTCCAAGCGGTATCTGCCGGATTGAAAGCTTTGCAACGGGCAGAATCATATTCGCCAACGAGTTTTATTACAGAATGTTCGGATATACGGAAGACGAGGCGCGCCGCGTCGGATTTACTTCAGCCGACTTTACCGTTTTAACCGGTGATCTGACGACAATGAAAGCCAATAATGAAAGGTATGTTGCCGCCCGCGCGGCGCGGTTCGAAACAGAGGCGCGCCACGTCACCAAGGACGGCGAGATCATCTGGATCCTGGCGCGCTACAGATTCGACAGGACAACAAACGAAATTACGCTTGTCATGATCGATATCACTGACCGCAAGCGCACGGAAGAGAAGCTCCGGATCAGTGAAGAGGAATACCGCATTGCCACACAGCACAGCAATAAGCTCATTATCCGTCTTGATATACAGGCGAGGACAATATACCGCCAACCCGACGTCCCGTCTGTTTTCGGGATGCCGGATGTGATTGAGAATGTACCCGACAGCATCCTTGCCTCGGGAATGGTGGCTCCGGACAGCGTTGATGCGCTCAAGAGCTTTTATGACGCCATCTATGACGGCCAGAGGGAAGGAAGCGTTGTGGTCAGTGTGTATGACGAGGCAACCGGCGAATACAGGTGGTATCATTACGATTTTACATCCATATTTGACGATTACAGCAAGCCTGTTCAGGCGATCATATCATTTTACGACGTAACGCTCCAGCGGCAGAAGGAACTGGCGTTTCAGCGCTGGCAGCAGAGCTTCAACGCCATACCGAAAAATGCGGCCAACTATTTCGAGTATAATCTGACGGCCGATGTTCTGGAGCATGAGGAGGGAGAAATGCTGCAGCGGATACCCGCCGATATCTCCCGCAAACTCGTCGATGTGGCCGCCTATATAGCAGAGCACCATGTCTTCCGGGAGGACGTCAGGAACTGGCTGGATTTCATGAGCAGAGACCGTCTTCTTGAACGGTACGCCGGCGGCCAGCATACGGATAAAACCGAATTCCGGCGTTTAAGCGGCGATATCCCCATGTGGACATCACTCGGTATTCAGCTCATACCCGACCCTTATTCATCGGATGTCAAGGGTTATTTCCTTTTGGAGGATATCGACGAGCAGAAAAAGACCGAGATAAATCTGCAGGAGCGGTCGACCTTGGACGCGCTGACCGGTCTTTACAACAGGATCACGTTTATAGAAAAATTCAGCGAAATCCTCAAACAGAGCGGACCGGATACGCAGCACGCGCTGATCATGCTTGATATCGACAATTTTAAAACGATTAACGATACCCTGGGACACAACGCCGGGGACGCGCTTTTGGCAGGTATCGCAGGCAAGCTTAAACTTGCGCTCCGTTCCGACGACCTCTGCGGCAGACTCGGCGGTGACGAATTTGTCATCTGCCTGAGAAATATGAATCTCGGAAAGCCTCTTGAAACGCGCGTCACCGATCTATGCAGTCTCCTCTGCGACGAGCACAGCTGGGGTGTAGCGGTTTCCGCGAGCTTCGGCATCTCCGGCTTTCCCGACGACGGTCTCACCTTTGAGGAGCTCTATGAAAAGGCCGACGTCGCCCTGTATAAAGCAAAAGCCCGAGGCCGCGGCGGATACGTCTTTTATGACCCGCAGCTCTCCTTCGACGACCTGTCCGCTTCCTTCAGGCATTTATCATAAAAGCGGCGGTATCAAATTCTTTATAAAACAAGCAGTATATTTCATAAACACTCCTCATAAATATTAATGGAAAACACAATCCATAAGGAGGAGTTAGCGTGAACGATCACAATATTTATGAGGATATCGCTCTCCGTACCGACGGGGATATATATTTGGGTGTCGTCGGGCCCGTCCGGACAGGAAAATCCACCTTTATCAAGCGCTTTATGGAGACTCTTGTCATTCCGAACATCGACAATGTATATATGCGCGAACGGGCCCGTGACGAGCTTCCGCAAAGCGGCTCCGGCCGGACGATTATGACGGCGGAGCCGAAATTCGTACCCGAGGACGCCGTTGACATAACAATGGACGGCGGCGCTTCGTTTTCGGTGCGTTTGATTGATTGTGTCGGTTACATGGTGCCGGGCGCCATCGGTCAGTTTGAGGGCGACAGCGAGCGCATGGTGACGACGCCGTGGTTTGATTACGACATCCCCCTGACGGAGGCTGCCGAGGTCGGCACGCGCAAGGTCATCGCCGAGCATTCGACGATCGGTCTCGTCATTACAACGGACGGTTCCATTACCGAAATCGAGCGGCAGAATTACATAGAGCCGGAAGCACGCGTCATTAAGGAGCTCAAGGAAATCGGCAAGCCGTTCCTTGTCATCATCAATTCCGCCAATCCGACGGCCGAGAAGGCAATGAGGCTCCGGCAGGAGCTCTCCGAACGGTACGGCGTCACCTGCCTTGTTAAAAACTGCATGACCCTCGACAAGGAGGATATCACAGGCATCATAAAATCCGTTCTATACGAATTTCCGCTTCATGAGGTCGGTGTCTATCTGCCCGCCTGGGTCAATGCCCTGCCGATGGAGCACGCCATCAAGAGCGAACTGTATACGACAATCCGTAAATGCCTCGATCCTGCTAGCCGCATCAAGGATGCCGATGCCGCCTTGGCCGCCATCGGCGAATCGAACAACGTCAGTTTGGCCTCTGTCCGCGATATGGATCTTGGCCGCGGTGTTGTCATCGCGACGCTTGAACTGCCCCATGAGCTGTTCTATAACACGCTCAGCGAGCAGTCCGGCCTCGAGATAAATGACGACGGAGATCTGATCTCCCTCCTCTCACAGCTGTCAAAGATCAAGCGCGAGTACGACAGGATCGACTCCGCCCTCAAGGACGTCAGGTCCCGCGGCTACGGAATCGTTATGCCGGGCCGTGAGGAGCTCCGCCTCGAGGAACCCGAGATCGTCCGCCAGGGCGGCCGGTACGGCGTCCGCCTCAAGGCCAGCGCCCCATCGATTCACATGATGGCCGTCAATACTGAAACCGAGGTCTCCCCCGCCATCGGCGGCGAGAAGTCCTCCGAGGACATCATCAACTTCCTCCTGCAGGAGTTTGAAGGCAACGTAGGCAAAATATGGGAATCCAACATCTTCGGCAAGTCCCTCTATGATATCGCCAGCGAAGGCCTCAGCAATAAAATCAAAAAGATGCCCGAGGAAACCCAGCTGAAGCTCCAGGAAACCCTCCAGCGCATCGTCAACGAAGGCAGCGGCGGCCTGATCTGTATTATACTGTAAAACGCTATGTAAAACTAAAAAGACGTCGGGGCGGGTTCCAAACCCGCCTCATCTTTTTATCTGAGATGTCATAAAAGTCCTTTTTTTGCTTGAAGTGAGCCTGTATATGGCGTATATTAATAATAACTATTTTTGGTTACAATGGTAATTAATCTTATTCTCACGGTTACCGGTGCTGGAGGTTATTCGAAGAGCATGGCGCTGCATTTCTTATTTGTTTACCCTGATTTTCTGGAAAATACAAAGCATGTCCGGGGCATACCCGGCAATTACAGCGAGGGGATTGCATCGATTTCCGCGACGCTCAAACGCGAGGGGCACTCCGTATCCCTTTATCATCAAACCTATATGCCGGACAAGCGTGACTTTGTATTAAAAATCAGAGCTTATCATCCGGATATCATCGGATTTTCGCTCCGCACGACAATCATGGCCTGCGCTGCGGAAATGCTCGGCTGGCTCAACGAAGCGCTGCCGGAGATTCCCGTCATCGCTGGCGGGTACCATCCCACGCTGGCGCCGGAGGAGGTCATCGCGCTTCCGGGCGTGGACATAGTCAGCCGCGGCGAAGGGGAATTTCCCTTACGCGATCTGATAAACGGCTTCGACAGGACGGGGTACTTCAATACATCGGAGCCCGGCTTCTGGTTTAAGCAGCCGGACGGCACGGTGATCCGCAACGTGATGCGCCCGTATCCGGCGGATTTGGACGAGCTGCCTTTTCCGGACCTCGATTTGTTCGACTATCAGAATCTGAAGAGCAACCGCATCGGCACGGCGGAGGTCATAGTATCGCGCGGGTGCCTTTACTCCTGTACTTATTGCGCTAACGCAAATATCCGCAATACCTACGAGGAAAAAAGAAGCTATGCGCGCTTCCGCTCGCCGGAAAACGCAGCGGAGCTGCTGGCGCGCGTTCTGCGGAAGGACCCGGGTGTAAAATACTTGAATTTCAACGACGCTATTCTCAACATGTTTCCCGAATGGTTTTACTCGTTCATGAAGCTGTACAAGGAGCGCGTGAACCTGAAGTTTACCTGTAACCTCCGCTTTGACCATATTGACGAGGAGATGTGCCGCGTCCTCGCCGACTGCGGCTGCTATCTGGTGACCATCGGGCTTGAAAACGGCAGTGAGGATTTCCGCAAAAAGTACCTGCGCCGCAGTATGAACAACGCGCATATCGTGAAGGTCGCGCATTGGCTTCGCGAGGCCGGTATCCGCGTCTACACCTATAATATTGTCGGACTGCCCTTTGAAACACTTGCTTTGACGCTGGAAACGGTGAAGCTCAACGCCAGATTACAGGCGGATAATGAGATTGTGAGCTTCTTTTGCCCGTACCCGGCGACCGATCTTCGCGATATCTCAATCGCCGGCGGATTCTTAAAACCCGGCGCGCCGCTGAGCGGAAAAGTATTTCTGCGGATGCCGGACTACCCGCGCCATGATATCATCTACGCCCGGTACAGCTTTCACCGTCTCGTCAGGGCTTACCGGAAAATCTACCGTGATCCGGACCCTGCCAAGGTGGCGAAAAGAGAAGCGGGGCTTGACCGGCGTATTTTAAGCCCGCGGCATCCCCGCCTCATTATCGGAGTACTGCGTGCCCTGGGCCACCATACGATTGTCGGCCTGAAGCGCATCAGCGCAAGATTCACCCCGGTTTTGTACAGAAAGCTGCGACAATTGAAATACTCTGCAAACTAAAGGGGCGCCGCCGGGATAACCCGTCGGCGCCTTAATAAATGCTTCAGTATGGAACCGCGTTTGACTTCCCGATCCTCCATATGACGGCGCAGATTTCAGCGCGCGATATGGTGCCCCGGGGATTGTACAGCAGCTCGCCTGTGCTGCTGCTGCCGCTTATGATTCCGCAGTGGTAAAGGGCGAGCACAAATCCGTCGGTTGTATCCGCAAATCTGGCTTCCGGGTCCAGCGGAGGCAAGCCCAGGGCTTTCGCGGTGAGGTGGGCGATTTCCAGGCGGGTTATCGGCGTATTCAGGTCCGTCACTTCATCGGGAGCCACCAGCCCTTTTGCGGCGGCAATCTTCAGGTAGCCGCTGGCCCAGTGGCTGTTCACCGGCGGCTGCAGGTCAAAACCGGCGGCACATAAAACCAGCTTCAACGCTTCTCCGTATGATACATTTTGAGTCGGCCCAAAGCTGCCGTCCGGCAGGCCGCTGATAATATTCGCGCTGCTCAGGTCCTTTACGTATGTATAAAACCAGTCTGACTGATCCACATCGGGGAACTGCTTGTCCTGAACCGATATTGAAACGGAACTGTCCGACCACACGGCGGAGACCGCCAGATTCTTTTCAACGATTGTGGAGGCCGTGATGCTGATACCGCCGCCTGCAACCCAACCGGCAAATATTTTGCCGCCGAGCGTAGCCGTTTGAAATGCGCCGTAGGGTTTCCCGTAGTCAAAAAACACGATACTGTTCTCGACCTCTCCCTTTCCGGCATCAAACGTCAGATATCTGTACTGATGCGGGTCTTTGTCATCGTAGTCGCCGTACAGAAAGATTTTTGCCTCATGGAGCCGTCGCTGGACGAGCATGCTGTTAACTGATTTTCCCTGGTGGCACCACGTCCCGAACGCATTCACGATCTGAATATCGGAATAATTATCGACACCGTTAATCAGGTAGCTGTAAAGCCGGGTGCCGGCTCTCATCCACGATGTCCCGAGATTGTATGTAAAGCTCATAAGGGCGTCAAACTGATTCTGCGTCAACTGAACGTTATTTTTATTAAGCTTATTATTAAGCGCATCCTCCTTGACCTTAAGTACCTCGCGCATCAGCGCGTCTGCCTTTTCCCGCGTTATACCGTCCGGGTACTCCCAGGATTTGCATGATGTGCCATAACCGATGTAGGCATAGCCGCTGTCCCAGTAGACCTTGCTCCGGAAACCTTCATAATCCTTTATCATGGCAATCGCCGCTTCGCTTGTCGTCATATTCGCGGCGTCGGCATGCGGTAAGAATAACACTGCAGGCAACGCCGCGGCCAGAATCGTCACGACTGCAAGGGCTTTTCTTATCTGGTTTCTCAATCGGCGTCACCTCCTGCCTTTTGTAAAAAAGCAGCACCAGATGTCAGTGCTGCTCTGTGTTTTTAGGCCTCCGTGCCATTGGCATGGTTCCTTCGATTTCAATAACCACATTATATAAGCATCGCAGTGCAAATTCAACACAATTATATCAATTCTGTCATTTCTTATTAAAATCTGTTACTGTTTTGTATTTATTTCACCTGTTTTATTATACTTTTCCCCACCTGATGTCGTTTTCCGCATAGTTTATGGCTTCCTGCTTAGTTCATCGTACTGGCTTTAAGCTGATAAAGCTCATCGATCCTATCCTTCAGCAGTGCGTTTTCCGGACTTAACAGACCGGGATCACTCCTCAGCAGCTCCTGTGCCGCCGCTTGTGCTTTTGTCAGCACATCCATATCGGATGCCAGATTGGCGATGCGCAGCTCCGGCAGCCCGTGCTGCCGTGAGCCAAAGAAGTCACCCGGGCCGCGGAGCTTCAAATCCTCCTCGGAGATTCTAAAGCCGTCGTTCGTCTCACACATGATTTTCAGTCGTTCGCGGGATATTTCTCCGCCGGCGCCTTCGAACAGTATACAGTAGGACTGGTGCTTCCCCCTGCCGACCCGGCCGCGCAGCTGATGGAGCTGTGACAGGCCAAACCTGTCGGCGTTCTCCACCACCATCAGCGCAGCGTTAGGCACATCAACGCCGACCTCGATGACCGTCGTCGCAACAAGGATGTCCGTCTCACCCGCGGAAAAAGCAGACATGACGGCCTCCTTCTCCTTCGGCTTCATCCGTCCGTGGACGAGAGCAACCTTCAAGTCGGGAAATATCTCCTTCCGGAGCTTTTCAGCGTAAGCCAGCGCCGACTTCAGATCCTCATCGGCCGTCTCGCTCTCCTCCACCATAGGGCAGACGACATAGACCTGCCGCTCTTCCCCGACAAGTTTCCGAATAAACTTATAAGTCCGTTCCCTGAGCTTTTCGCTGACGGTATAAGTGGCGATCTTCTGCCGCCCCGGCGGCAGCTCGTCGATGATCGAAACGTCAAGGTCACCATATATGATGAGCGCCAGCGTCCGGGGGATCGGCGTCGCCGACATGACAAGCACGTGGGGCGAATCGCCCTTCGATAAGAGCGCCGACCGCTGGTTGACGCCAAAGCGGTGTTGCTCGTCGGTGATGACCAGAGCCAGCTCGAAGAACTCGACACCCTCCGATAAAAGCGCGTGGGTGCCGATTACCACATCCAATTCTCCCAGGCGGAGCTGCGAATGGACGCTTTTTTTCTGTTTCTGCGTCATGCTCCCAGTCAGGAGGCCGACGCGCATGCCGACAGGCTCCAGTAGCTGGCTTAAAGTCCTGTAATGCTGCTCTGCCAGTATCTCGGTCGGCGCCATGAATGCCGACTGGCAGCCGGACTTCCACGCGTACCAGCAGCAGGCCGCCGCGACCGCTGTTTTGCCGGAGCCTACGTCACCCTGCACGAGCCTGTTCATCGGCGTGTTCTTCAACATGTCCCCTGTTGACTGCTCAATTGAACGTATTTGCGCGCCTGTCAGCTGAAACGGCAGAAGCTGATAAAATTCGCGTAAATCCGCCTGCTTCAGGCTGCGGCCTCTTCTAACACTTCTGCTTTTTCGTAAAACGCCCATTGCGGCTGAAATGATAAATAATTCTTCGAAAATGAGCCTTCGGCGCGATATCTCCAGGGCCTCGCAGTCCGCCGGAAAATGGATGTTCTCATAAGCGTATCCGGCCTGCGCCAGCTGATATGATTCCCGGACATGGGCAGGCAGGTAATCCGGCATCATGTCGACGCTGGCGTCAAGCCCCTGCCGGACGGCATTGGCCATAATATTCTGGGACAGGCCGGCAGTCAGCCGGTAAACCGGGATGATCCGCCCCGTCAGATGATGGGCTGACTCCAACTCGAACACGGGGTTGAGCATTTCGGGATGACGCCGCGACCCCGTGACTTTGCCGTAAAACACATAGCTTTCACCCTGCTTGATGGCGTCCCGTACAAAGCTTTGGTTGAAAAACGTGATGTCGAGCACGCCGCCCTCGTCGACGGCCTTCAGCTTGACAAGGTCAAGCCCCTTGCGGATGTGTGACAGCCGCGGCGCTGTCGCCGCCATTGCCCGCACACAGACGGTCTCGTCGGGAATCAGCATGGAGATTGGCTTGATGACCGTCCTGTCCTCATATGCCCGCGGGAAGAAGCAAATGAGGTCCCGGAGCGTAGTAATCCCCAGCTTCGCCATTGCCTTGGCGCGCACCTCTCCGACACCCTTGATATATTGTATATTCGTCGAAAGCTCCGCCATATGCACACGCCCCTCCCGTTATAACCGGATTGTAGCATAATAAGGGAAATCATGCAAAGGACGTGTAATGTGTCTTGAAGGTTATCTAAGAAACCGGTATGATTGAAATTATGAAATGGATATTGGAGGAAACCTATGAACAGAGTTGCCCAATTGCAGTGCACACTGCTTGATATGATGGACATGCTGGACAAGGACGCCCCGCGGGATGAAACGCTCAGCTGGGAACGTCTTCACATGGCATCCTCCGCCAGGATCGCCTGGCTGCTGGCACTGGAACGCGGCGCCGACCCGGAGCTCTGCTCTGCCGCCGCCGCCGTCCACGATTTCGGCCGCATTGTGACCGGCCTTCAGGAAAACCACGCCGAAGCGGGATACGAGCCCGTTCAGGGTTTCCTTCGATACAGCGGCCTCTTTAATGAGGATGAGATTGCCGCCATCGCCACAGCCGTTAAAAATCACAGCCGAAAGACAGAGACCGGCTCTCTCATTGAAGAAATCGTCAAGGACGCCGACGTCATCGACTGTTATCAATACGGCCTCCCCTTCGACCGCCCGGAAAAAGAAGCGCGATATAAAGCCTGGCTGGCTGGGCGTTTCCAAAGCTCCGCTGTTGATAATGACAGCGATCAAAAACAGTAGGGCGGGGGCTTGCTCCCGCCGAGTCTGTACCGCGTCACGCCGACAGACAGGGCGGGTTTAAACCCGCCCCTAAGCCGAATCGTATATATTTTTGTTAATTCGCCTGCTTCTTTAACAATTTTCGCAAAGCCGGTGCAATCACCGAAGCCAAAACGATCTTCGCCGCGTCGCCGGGGAGGAACGGCACGACGCAGGCCACGAGAGCGGCTGCAAGGGTGTATTTGAGGGAAACCATGAACCACACCGTTCCAAAGGCATACAGCACGGCTGTGCCGAGGACCATGGAGACGGGATAAATCCACAACTTTTTTTCCAGCTTATCGACGAGCAGCCCGATGATCAGCGCGCATGGAATATACCCGATCAGGAAGCCGCCTGTCGGCCCGACAAGCT
>JAAYBH010000235.1 GCA_012718935.1 Clostridiales bacterium | reverse complement strand
GGCACGGGAAAAAATCGCAGACAGTCTCGTCAACGGTAAAACGATTCACATTGAAGGCGGGAATTTCACCCAAAATATCTGTCCGGTCAGATGCACGGCTTGCGGCAAGATCTGGCGGGAAAGCTTTGAGAATATTAAGGCCATAAAAGGCGGCGATTACACGTGCCCGGATTGCCACTCGAACAGTATCGTCTGCGAGCAGACCTGCAAAGGCAAATCCTGCAGAAGGAACTGTTGGAGAAACGGCTGGAGAGAAGAGTAGAATCCATCCACATATATATTCAAGCCTGGAAGCATTCGATCTTCCAGGCTTGATCTATATCATAACGTTTGGTTGTATAGCACGTAGACTCTCAGCAAAAGCGGCGATCATCTCCTCTGAGTAGGGTTTGTTCATTACCTTTGCCTCATCGGTATGCAAGAACTTATCAGGTGCCCTGTAACGGTTGAGTGAATATCTCGGAACAACAGGCAATTCCTTCGCCATCTGAAGAAGGTCTTTTTCAGTCAGCTGCGGAAAGACTGTCGTCCTGACCTCAAAATTAGCTCTGTGGTCTAACAAGGTCATTATTGTGTGGAGCACTTTTTCCGCATCTGCCGCACCCCGGCAGATCTCCTGATACCGGTTTGACGGAGCTTTGTAATCCACAGCAAAATAGTCGCCAAGGTTGTTATCAAGAACCTCCTCAATCACCTGCGGAGACGAACCGTTCGTATCAAGCTTCACCTTATACCCGAATTTCTTTATCTCTTTTATGAACGGCAAAAGATCGGATTGCAGCGTTGGTTCCCCGCCTGTCAGGACAACACCGTCGAGCTGACCGACACGCTTCCTCAAAAAATCCCAAACCGTACTCATCTTGATCACTTGATATGTTCCGTCGATCAGCTGACGGTTGTGGCAATAAAAGCAGTCAAAATTACAACCCGGTGTAAACAGGATACAGGAGATACAGTCGGGAAAATCAACGAGTGAGCTTTTTACCATCCCCGCGATGATCATACAGGAACAGAGTCCTTGATCAGGTATTTTTTACGAAGCTGGTACTCCTCACGTTTTCCTGTGTTGAAATTCTGCACTGGCCTGAGGTACCCCACAACACGGCTCCAGACCTCTGCCGGAGCACCGCACTCGGGGCAGGTAAAATGTTCACCGGCGATATACCCATGGTCGTTGCAGATCGAAAATGTCGGCGTCAGGGAGATATACGGGAGCTTGTATTGAGTAAATACCTTCCGGATCAGGTTTTTTGCGGAAGCCCGGTTCTTGATCTCCTCACCGAGATATAGATGAAGGACTGTGCCGCCCGTATACAGTGACTGAAGCTCATCCTGAAGATCAAGAGTTTCGAAAATATCATCCGTAAATCCGACGGGCAGCTGGGTCGAATTCGTGTAATACGGTACGCTTTCTCCCGAAGTGATGATATCTGGATACCGCTCCCTGTCGCTCTTGGCCAGCCGGTAGCTGGTTCCTTCGGCGGGCGTCGCCTCAAGATTGTAGTAATGCCCTGTCTCGTCCTGAATTTCCTTAATAATGTCGCGCATATAGTTGAGCGTTTTTATGCCGAATGCCTGTCCCGCTTCCGTCGTTAGATCGATGTCACTTCCCAACAAATTCTGGCACGCTTCGTTCATGCCAATCAAACCGATCGTATTGAAGTGGTTATACCAATAGAAGCCTGTTCTGAGCTTGACGTCCTTCAAATAGAATGCCGAGTAGGGATAAAGTCCTTTAGCGGTCTGTTCCTCAATGATTTTTCGTTTAATCTCAAGGCTCTTTTTTGCATTAATCATCTGCTGCCACAGCCGTGTTAAAAACTCTGACTCTGTTTTAGAAAGATAGGCGAGCCGGGGCAGGTTGATCGTCACGACGCCAATCGAGCCTGTTAAAGGGTTTGATCCGAACAGGCCGCCGCCGCGTTTCCGCAGCTCCGCCGTATTAAGCCGCAGACGGCAGCACATGGACAGAGCGTCCTCCGGTGACAGATCGGAATTGATATAGTTTGAAAAATACGGGATACCGTATCTGCATGTGATTTCCATGAATTTTTCAACAACCGGGCTATCCCAGTCAAAACTCTTTGTTACATTGATCGTGGGAATTGGGAACGTGAATACGCGTCCTTTTGAGTCACCCTCCATCATGACATCGCAAAATGCCATGTTGAGCATATTCATCTCTTCCTGGAACTCACCGTATGTTTCCGGCATGATTTTTCCGCCGATGACAACGCACTGGTCCTTTAGGGTACTGGGTGGAACAATATCAAAGGTCAAATTGGAAAACGGACACTGAAATCCGACGCGTGTCGGTACATTCAGGTTAAAAATGAACTCCTGCAGCGCCTGCTTGACCGTCTTGTAATCCAACTTGTCATAACGGATAAAGGGCGCGCAGTATGTATCGAAGGAGGACCAGGCTTGGGCCCCGGCGCTCTCGCCCTGGGTCGTAAATGTGGAATTGACGATTTGCCCCAAAAAAGTACGCAGATGCTTCGGCGGTTTTGATTCCACTTTCCCCGGGACGCCTCCGAAGCCCATCATCAGGATTTGTCGCAAATCCCAGCCGGCGCAATAGGGGCCGAAGAAGCCGAGGTCATGGATGTGAATATCGCCGGAGGAATGCGCCTTACGAATTTCCTCGGGATAGACTTCATGCAGCCAGTAATTCTTCGTAAATGCTTCTCTTATGTAATTATTAAGCCCGTTGATTGACTTCTGCGTATTCGCGTTTTCATTGATCTGCCAGTCCCGGTCGTTCAGATACTCGGAAAACATACTGATCGTTGCGCCGATTAGCGCGTTTGATTCTCGTGATGCCCGCCTTTTTTCACGGTAAAGAATAAAGGCTTTCGCCGTCTTCGCATGTCCATTCTCTATGAGAACCTTTTCGACAATGTCCTGAATGCCCTCGACTTCAGCAACCCCGTCCGTATATTGCTGCTCTGCGATATGCACAACCTCGTCAGCCAGTTTTTCAGCCAGCGTAAAATCATCACCGCCCACAGCCGTAGCAGCTTTGAAAATCGCCAGAATGATTTTTTCTTTTTTGAAGGGTACAAACGTGCGGTCTCTCTTGATGATCTGAGCTATCATAACATCAGGCCTCTCTCTTTAGTATCGCAGAAGCAAATCAATATATATGGTCTATTTTATCAATCGATACTATATAATGTATCTTCATTGTTGTGGATTGTCAATACATTACGAAAAAATATTGTCATATGCTCATAACTATGTTAAATTGAATTGACAAAAGGTTTTTCAAGGATTGATGTTTTATTCAGCATAGCATCTGATTTACAAAGGAGTTGCATTTTTAAATCAGAACGCAGTGCCGATACCAGGCATTTCACCACCGCCCCCCCTTTTCTTATCAGCGCGCCGTATCTTTATTGCTCGGCGTTTTTGCTCATGTGCTCCATGAGGCTGATGACCTCGAGCACCTGCTGCTCGCCGAGGCCCTTTGTGAGCATTCTTCCCCATTCGCTCAGGTAGCCCCGTATCACCGGCAACTGCTCGCTTCCCTTTTCGGTGAGATACATGCGGTACTGGCGGCGGTTGTCTTCGTCTATCTCGCGCCGGATGTAGCCGAGCTTCTCGAGCTCGCGCGCGGCGCGGGCTATACCGCTTTTATCTATTCCGATGTGCTGAGCCATGAAATCCTGGCTCGAGCCGGGGGCATGGTCGAGCGTTGTGAGCAGCATATACATTGGGCCCTTGAGCCCGGAGTCGGCAAGCTTGGTGTTCATGTAGCTCCTGCGCTGCCGATACAGCTGAAGCACGAGTCTTGATATCGTTCTCGCGATATCCTGGCGCGATTCGTTTTCTGGCATATATCTTTCCCCTCGTTTCGATTCAGTTCTCAGACGGTTCGGGTATCGATTCGGGCTTAGCTGTTTTTTCCTCTTCGCCCTGCGGGTCCTCCTTTTCCCTCTTTTTGAGGAAATTGAGGATGTTGATGAGCAGCGGCACGGCGATGAGCATCGTCAGACAGTCGGATATTGCCTGAGCGTTCATAAGGCCATCGACTCCGAACATGGCGTTGAGGATTATCATGCTCGGAATAAGGCAGATGACCTGTCTCGAAAGGCCGAGTATCGTTGCGCCGATCGGCTTGCCGAGACCCTGAAACACTCCGTTGATTATCATGCCCCAGACATGGACCGGAAGCGTGAGGCATTGGACGCGGACCATATATGCGCCGATGCGCACTATCTCGCTGTCGGTGATGGTGAATATTCCCACTGCCTGCGGAGCGAGGATATAAAGCGCGGTGCCTAAGGTGAGGCATATCGCAAGGCCGAAGCCCGTCGTCGCCCAGAAAGCGGTGCGAACGCGCTTATATCGCTTGGCTCCGTAGCAGTAGCCTGCGATGGGCTGGAAGCCCTGGCCGAAGCCCATGACCATCGAGCCGACGAACATTATTATGCGGTTGGTGATCGACACGGCGGCGAGCACGGAGTCGTTGTAGCTGCCGGCGTAGTTGTTCGTCACAACGCTCGCGACGCTCATAAGGCTCGCTCGCAGGAAGGTCGGTATGCCCATTCGGGCGATCTCGACATATATATCCTTTCTCGGGGTAAAGAGCTTCGGAGAAATTCGAAGAAGGCTCTTGCCGCGCAGGAATGGAGTGAGCAGGACGGCGAAGCTGACGACCTTGGACAGAGCGGTGGCCGCAGCGGCGCCCGCGACGCCCCATTGGAAGGTGGAGATGAACAGCGGATCGAGCGCGAGGTTGACGAAGCAGCCCGAGACCATGCCTATCATCGAATAGGTGGTGCTGCCCTCGGAGCGCAGCGTCTGGCTTAGTCCTATCTCACCGGCGGTGAACGGCGCGGCGAGCAGGATGTAGGTGGCATAATCCATCGAATATTGCTTTGAGGTCTCAGTGGCTCCCAACAGCGTCACGAGCGGTTCGCGAAAGACGAACGCTATCGCCGCAGCGGCGGTGACAAAGACCATTGAGGTTATCACGGCTGTCGAGGCAACGCGCGAGGCCTCGTCTCCGCGCTTGGCTCCGAGCAGACGCGAGATATAGCTCGCGGCGCCCATGCCGAAGCCCATGCCGAGTGCACGGATAAAATACATCAGCGAGTTGTTGACACCGACCGCAGCGGTCGCCGCAGTGCCTATCTGACTGACAAAATAGGTATCGGCGAGGTTGTAGAACGAGTCAATGAGCATTGAAACGACCATCGGCAGCGCTATTATCGGGACCACCTTGAACACCGACTCCTCGAGCATCATGCGCCGGCGTTCGGAGCGTTTAGCTTCTATGTTGGAATCTAAATAAAACACCCCCCTTCATAATTGAAGCCACGAAGCCGAAGCCCCGCAGCCATGATTTCAGCCGCAACTGTTGCTTACGCAACTGTTATAATATCAACAGTATAACTTCGCCCGCTGTGTTTGTCAATATGCGTAATCGATTGTGGTAGTGTGATATAAAAGTGAATTGCCCTCAAAGTAACTGTACAGTTCCTTGAGGGCGATTTTGCGTTTAAACGAAGAAGAAATCACTTCAATGGTTGTTCGCTTCAGGATTCCAGCAGAACGACTATATTTTCAAATGGGACGATGGGTGCTCATATGAGCCAGATTATGTTTCCTACAAATTCAATTGACTACTTAAGCATTACGGCTTCCCGCATATCCGCTTTCATGATCTGCGTCACAGCTGCGCAAGTGTCTTGATCTCTATGGGATTTAACCTAAAAGACGTACAGGATGGCTCGGACACTCGGATATTAAGATGACAGGCAACATATACGGTCATCTTGATGAATAAAGGCAAAAACAAAGAACCTTGTAACCATTGTGATTACAAGATTCTTCGTTTGGTGGAGATAAGCGGGATCGAACCGCTGACCTCTTGAATGCCATT
>JAAYBH010000234.1 GCA_012718935.1 Clostridiales bacterium | reverse complement strand
CCTGAGAATTATCAGATCATACCGATGGAGTACGGTCATTTCGCCTCTTTCGAGCTTCTGTTCATGTGGGACAGATTCGATCCCGACGGATTTAAGAACATGACCGAATTCTGCGCGGCTTCAATGGCGTCAGAACTCAAAAATCACTATCACGTTTCTCCAATCATAGGCTACGGAAAAAGAGCTGAAAATCAGGGCGTTCTCTATAGTAACTGTCACATCTGGGCGCAGAAGATATACGAAGCCTATAATCCCTACATCGGTCAATAACCAGAATAAAAAACGATTTGAGAGATATTGTCCGCTACATCTCATCTCAGTTGTCTGCCCCTGTGACGGCGGCAAAAATGATGGACGAGATCGAAAAAGCGCTCTCGGAACCGACGGACATGCCTCAAAGATGTCCCCCAGTCACGGATGAGCGCCTGAACGCAATGGGCTATCGCAAACTGATCATTAATAATTACATCGCCTTTTTCGTTGTCGATGAGAAAGCCAAGGTGGTCAATATCGTTCAGTTTCATGTTCACGTTCATTATACAGCGCAGATAACGGACTATTATCCTCTTGTGTTTTGTGCAAATGAATAATTAATCGAGTTTGATGACCATCTGTTTTAAATACTATCAACACAGGAGGATCAGTCAATGGTATCGAATCAGCCGAGAGGTATGGGGCGAGGGGGCAGAGGTTTTCTGACAGATGAAGAAAAGGCCAACCGCCCAAAAATCACCAGGGCCTTGCTGAGGCGAATCGGCTCTTATCTGCGACCCTATTGGAAGCAGATGACATTGGTTCTGCTGTCCATCCTCTTATCTTCCATTTTTGGCCTCCTGCCATCCATCCTGACCGGACGAATTATTGACGAAGGTTTGATCGGCCAGAATCTTGACGCGCTCATCTGGCTGATCGTGGTGTTGCTCGGTGTGATTCTTGGTTCAAGCCTGATTGGTGTCCTGGAAAGCTATCTCAACACGTGGATCGCCCAGCACATCACCTTCGACATGCGCAACAGTTTGTATCGTCACCTCCAGTCCATGTCGTACAGGTTTTTCACGACTAATAAGCAGGGTGACATCATCACCCGCATGACAAGCGACATATCCAGTGTCCAGCAAATCATCGCGAATACACTGACGCGCATTTTGTCCAACTCGATTACCCTGATTGTCGCCATAGTAGCGATGTATCAGAAAAACTGGATACTGGCCACGATCGGCATCATCATCTTGCCACTTTTTACGTTGCCGACCAAGAAGGTGGGGAAGACGCGCTGGACGCTGACCCGTGAGGCACAGGATTGTCGCGACGAGATCAATGGTATACTCAATGAAACGCTGTCCGTCAGCGGTCAGATGCTGGTGAAATTGTTCTGCAAGGAAGATCAAGAATACAGACGGTATGAATCATTCAATCAAAGGCTGATCAGGTTGAATATCCGGGAAAGCATGGCCGGCCGCTGGTTTCGCGTCGTGCTTCAAACCTTTTCAAGCATCGGCCCTATGCTAATCTATCTCGTCGGTGGTATTTTGATGATCCGCTATGATTCTGATCTAACAGTCGGTGACGTCACCGTCCTTGTTGCGCTGCTCGGGAAAATGTATCAACCGGTCAACTCGCTCCTGAATATCCAAGTGGATTGGATTCGTTCCATGGCATTGTTCACTAGACTTTTCGACTATTTTGACATGCCGGTGGAAATCAAAAACGCACCTGATGCGATAATCCCCAAGAAAGCGGCAGGACGCATCGAATTTGACCATGTACATTTTTCATATGAACTATCCCGACCGATCTTGAAGGATGTCAGCTTCACGCTGGATAGCGGAAAGAGCATTGCCATCGTCGGTCCGTCCGGCTCTGGGAAAAGCACTATAATCAACCTGATACCGCGTCTTTACGATGTGATTGAAGGTAGCGTCCGCTTTGATGGAATCGATGTGCGCCAGCTGGATCTCGGCTTTCTTCGAGATCAGGTGGGTGTCGTGACACAGGACACCTATCTTTTCAACGGTTCAATACGGGATAATCTGCTCTACGCAAAACCAAATGCGACGCAAAATGAGCTCGTAGATGCTTGCAGGAAGGCCAACATCCATGACTTCATAGCAAGCCAGCCCGAGGGTTATGACTCGCTGGTCGGAAATCGGGGACTGAAGCTCTCAGGCGGAGAAAAACAAAGAATATCCATTGCGCGTGTCTTGTTGAAAGACCCTGCCGTATTGATTTTTGACGAAGCAACGTCCTCATTGGACTCTATTTCGGAGAATATGATACAAGAAGCGATCGATCCGCTTATCACATCGCGCACCAGCATCCTGATCGCGCATCGTCTGTCGACAGTATTGGCAGCGGATGAAATTTTGGTCGTGAAAGAGGGTCAAATTGTCGAGCGTGGCGTGCATGACGATCTGCTCGCGTCCGGCGGTCTCTACACGGAGTTATATGAAACGCAATTCCGCCGGGCGCTTGACTCGACAAATGAAGGCTGAGCGACCGTCTGGAAAAGCCAACGGATAATCGCGAAGACAAACAGGCTGTATGATTGAAATAATGTCTTTTATGATTTAGAGTTGTCGATCTGTTGATTACCGTGGCGATATTGTTTTTAACTTTCAATCAAGAATTCTCCCAACTCTATAGGTGGCGAGATGAATTGATACCTTGTTCTCTCGTTGCTTGATTGAAAGTTAAATAAACGACAGCGGAATCGCCTTATCTTGCTCGTTCAAGTTGATGAGATTGTCGTATAGGCTTATCACACCACCTGGGCCTCTCTCAACGTTGCCCAGCTTATTGAGTACTCTGAAGGTTT
>JAAYBH010000233.1 GCA_012718935.1 Clostridiales bacterium | reverse complement strand
GAGGCTGTATCATGGGTATGAGCGCCATATATGAGTAAGCGGCAATGGCGATTGCCGGCAACAGCTTCGGGTACAGCCTGGTAGTCAAATAGATGGCAGTCGGGCCGTCAGCTCCGCCGATGATGCCGATTGACGCCGCAGCTTCGGGGCTGAATCCCAGGACGACAGCCAGAATAAAGGCAATATAAATACCAAATTGCGCAGCAGCCCCCAGAAGCAGACTTGAGGGTCTTGCTATCAGGGGCCCGAAATCCGTCATCGCGCCGATGCCCAGGAAGATGAGAGAGGGATAAATACCGAGCTTGACGCCCTGATAAAGGTAATACAGCAGCCCGCCGGGCGCCTCCAGCTTACCGGCCACGAATTTCGGATCGTCCATGAGACCGGTGATCGGCAGATTGGCCAGAAGTATCCCGAAAGCAATCGGTAGGAGCAGCAGCGGCTCAAACTTTCTCCGAATAGCCAGATAGATGAGCGCCAGGGCGACGATAATCATGATCAGGTGCGGAATATCCATGTTCAGGAACCCGGAACTATTCCAAAGGTTTTTCAGCGTTGAAACAACATCCATATTATCATAATCCTCCGTTACCGTATCTCTATCAGCGGTGTTCCGGCTTCGACAGCCGCCCCGACTGATGTGAAAATCTGCGTCACCGTGCCGTCCGTTGAGGCATTAACCTCGTATTCCATTTTCATCGCTTCAAGCAGCATCAGAGGGGTTCCGCGCCTCACATCGGCACCGACAGTAACCATCACCTCCAGTACCGTGCCCGGTACCGGCGATATGATGATTTCGCTGGCGTCATCCGGCTCACCGTATATTGCCGGCGGTTCCGGTACGGTAGGCACCGCATCTGTGTCGGCTGTCTCTCTAACGAGCGTTCGGCCCGCCTTTGCTTTTGAAAACCTGACGGCCAGCGCCGTTTTTGCTTTCGGCAGCCAAACGATCAACGCCGATTGGAACCGAAGCACAAGGCTTAAGCCAACCAGCACGATAAAAACGACACAGATACCGAAAATTCCGACGAAAAGACTATCCAAGACAGTCATCAGGCTCACCCCACATTGCTTTCTTGCCGCACAGGTCTGCTGGGACCTGGTGCGGCTTTAATTATTATACACGATTTTCGTTGAAAGTGCGATAAGAAATGGGTATGATGTAATAAATGATGGTGTGGCGCGCGTATCACCCGATTGGGTGATTCACCCGGCCGTTCTGCCGGTATATAATGCTTTCACATTATATCTGATGAGGAGAGCGTATGGAAAACAAGAAGCTGGTGAGACTGAACCGACTTGTAAGCAGCGCTTATGAATGCTTTTCCTTTACTGAATTCCTGAAGCTGGCGATATTAAAGCTCCCTGAGCTGGTCGCATACGACAGCGGGATGTTCTTCTGCGGCATCAGCAGGGACTGCAGCTTTTTCAAGCCCTATACCGGCGGAAGCGTCGAACAGTATTACAAGAAACAGCTGTTCACGGAAAGAGAAGAGTACCTAAAGCAGAAAGAAGAAGAGGGCGCCGGCGGCGAAGCACTTGTCTATAAAGCACTCGATTACAGGCAGGGTGTCATCACAATCAATGACGAACCCAGAAGCAGGTTTCTCGCTGACCAGGACGATTATCATATTGCCTGCGTCCGAATCATTTATAAAGGGCAGTTTATGGGCGAAATCTACCTGCACAGAAGTAAAGACAAACCCGATTTCAACGAGGAGGATATGCTGGTCCTCCGGCTGCTACAG
>JAAYBH010000232.1 GCA_012718935.1 Clostridiales bacterium | reverse complement strand
GCCCGGTGACGTCGGGATTCGAGATTCTGTCGGATATTGTGCCGAATCTCGATATGTGTCTCGGGTATCCGACGGTTCATGCTTCGGTCAAGGAGTATCCGGGGTTGGGGTACAGCCGTTACTGCGGCTGGATACAGGTGCTGCGCATGGCGTTTTATTCCGATAATCAAAGCGAAAAACCGGATGACATCTATTATGATGTTGATGTGCTGCCCGTAATCAAGGAAAACAAGCTGCCCTTTTTCGCGTACGGATATCCGGCTGTATTATTCGACGCACCGTGCAACAATTTCTTTGATGGGCCGAAGCTTGTCTGGAAAGCTGATACATATTTAGTAGACATGCCAAGCTATCTTAATAACAACAGCATTTCTTATCTGGCTGGGTTCCGATGGGGCTATACGGAATACAACGGAGAGGGGAACAAGCGTATCGACATAGCTCCGTTAGAGCAGATTGACAGAGCAAGCTGGGAACAGCATTTTGAGATGTTTGGGCGAGAGTTTCCGAACTGGCGGTTTGAATAGAACACAGGAAGACATAAAAGCGTGGCCCCGCCGTACTCCCGGCGGGGCCGCGCTTTTTATGGATTATGCTTACCCGCAGTAAGCCTTGCGGCTTTCCATGTAAATGTGCTTGTCGATTTCAGGGGGCATGACGAAAAGCGATTGCATTAAGGCGCCTTTTCGGCCAAAGCGGCCGATGTAAGCCCTGGCCGCGGCGTTTAAGGCGTTTTCATCGGCGTTCAGAGCCGGGTCAACGTCAGGATTGATAACAAGAATAATGTCTTCTCCGTGATTTTTCCGGACAAGCTCAAAATCGTTGATATTCTGAGCGCTCCAGGCGTCCATGCCTGCTTCGATCATCAGCGGAACGAGCTCCTCGACTTTCCCGCAGCAGTGGAAGTCAAAGTACATGCCGTTCGTGTGTATAAAATCGACAATGCGTTTTATGTACGGCAGTAGCATTTCCCGGACGGTATCGGGAGAAAAGAAGGGTGCGCGCTGGGAGCCCCAGTCGTCGTGGAAGGTGATGACGTTTGCGCCGAATCTTTTGTATTGCAGCAATATCTTCTTATAAATATCACAGCATGTACGAAACAGCCTGTGAACGCCTTCCTGCTGGTCTTCATCAATAAGCGCGACGGCCGCATCGGCGAAGTCCATCAAAGAAATTAGGCGCTCAAAAAATCCAGTATAAAAGATGACGTTCGTCAGCTTGTCCGGGTCCGCTGCTTTTTTGACTTCCTCGTAATTACTGTCCCAGTCCCATGAATCGGGGTCCGGCATCTGAACATAATCCTCCCAGCGGTTGATATCGGTTACAAGGGGATGGCCCGGCCGGACCATCGTGCCGAAGCCAACGCTGACCCGTTCCCATTCGACGCCAAACATATCCCTGCCGCCGAACATTTTCGCGGTATAGTCGGGATTGACGAGAATGGGCATCGGACCGTAATCGTCAAATCTTGGTATCCACATCGGCATCTGTTTTTCAAATAACATCCGCATATTCTCGCCGGGTGTCACCGGAGTTTCGTAGCTGAATACCGGCATCCCGATGGGGCCGCTGATTGATTTTACATTGTCGATTTCCGACTTGCTGAACTTAATTCTCTCCATACTTCCTCCTGTTTGTGCCGCTTATTCCTGACGCGCCAAAATAAGCAAGAACAATTTGCATGTGGTTGTGTTATATGATATAATAAAATTTTATATATTCTGCGTTAAACCTGCCTTTACTTATATACGTCTTTGTGCAATACTTATAATATCTTAGTATAAAATGGAGGTAACACCATGGAGTCAGGGGCACAAAGAAACGCAGTGATCGATACTAAGCTCGACATCGTTCCGATTGACCTCAAGAAAGTCGGGCTGCAGGAAGGCTTCTTGAAGGATGAGGTTGCCGTTGTTACCGGAAGCGCCAGCAATGTCGGTCTGGGCTATGCCCGAGCAATCGCTGCTGCTGGCGGCAAGGTTGTCATTACCGATATAAATGAAGCGGCCGGTAAAGAAGCGGAACGCGTGATCAATGCTGAAAACGGCGCTGATTGCGCACTGTTTGTACAATGCGACGTCACCTCGGAAAGCGATGTGAAAAATCTAGCAAAAAAGGCGTTTGGCAAGTTCGGCAAGGTTGATATACTCATCAACAATGCCATGAACAAGGCGCTGAACGGCGCGATTTGGAGTTCTCCCGTCAGCGACCTGGAGAAGTCGTTTGCGATCGCCGCAAGAGGGACCTTCCTGACGATAAAGGAATTCCTGCCAAATATGCTTGAACGCGGGCACGGGACAATACTCTACAGTTCAACCCAATTTCATTACGCTCCGCCCATGATCGGCGGAGGTATTTACTGTGCCGGAAAGGCTGCCGCAACCTCAATCACAATGTCCCTGGCAAACGAAGTGAACGGGACGGGTGTCCATGTATTTTGCCTGGCGCCAGCAGGTGTGGCGCGTGAAGGAAAACCAACGCCCGCCCCGGCGCCTGTCATACCGCTGCCTGAGCCCGCCGAAAAGCCCAAAAGGATGGGTATGCCCGGTTTTGAAGGCGCCGTTCCGCCCGAAGCTTGTGCTGTGGCGATGCTTTATTGCCTGGCGAACGCGGAAAAGCTGCACGGCTCCGGAATACTTGTCAGCGAGGCTTTAACTGCGATGGATTACCCGTACCCCGTACCGGAGACGGTGAACCGCAGCGGCGGTGCGAGAAAGCTGTCTCAGATGGAATTGACTCTTGCTTTATGCAACATGGGTCCCGGCTTCACCGGATAGCCTAACGCCTATATTTTTCCCAGCGCTTCAAGGATCTTATCGGGCGTTGCGGCAGGGTCAACCCATTTTCCGATGGCGTTGTGTATGGCGATGATGACAAGATGGGTGTTGGCAAGGGAGTGGGAAATGCCCGAGGCTCCGTACGCCGCATTGCCCGCACGGGTTTCCAGGAACACGCGCTCAACTGAAGGAACATCCTGTATGGTCGGCTTTTTGTAGTCAATCATATTGTTGTTAAGACGAACTCCGGTACGCTCGTCAAATACATATTCCTCAAAAAGCTGACAGCCCTGGGTAAAGTACATCACCTGATCTATCTGACTTTCCAGGGAAGTGGGGCGCAGCACCTTGCCCGGGTCGGCAGCGACACCGAAGCGTAAAATCTCAACCTCTCCGGTATCCTCGTCAACGGCGACCTCGCAGAAACAGGTGTTCATGGTGTCAAGCAGCCGGCCCATGCCGACGCTCCACAGCGCATTGGGAGGCGCGCCGCAATAGGTGGCGACAAGCTCTCTTTTAACCGCTAAAGCCAGGGGACAGCTGACGCCGGGGTCGGCCTTTAAGTAGACCCTGCCGCCCTCCAGGTCAAGGTCATCGGCTGTAAAGCCTTTACCTATAAACGGATTCTGTGTCCTGACAGGATTAAACATTTCCAGCTTGCTCATTCTGGGCGGATTAGCAGCCTCTTCAGCGGCAGCTTCAAGAATCATTCTCTTCAGCTTGTTTGCACATTCCTTGGTGGCCCATGCGGAAGCGGTAGAGCCGTCGGAGCCGCCGCCGACGGGAGAGAACCTTTCCCTGTGATCGAAATCGACTTTAATGTCCTCGTACTCCATACCCAGCTCCTCGGCAATTACCATGACGTTGCATTCAACGGCATATATACCCGTAATCGGGCCTTGAGTCGGCATATGGACGACGCCGTCCCTCAGGATCAGCTTGGAGTCATATCTGGAAATGGCGTGTCGGGGGCAGATCTGATATCTGAAGGCCGCGCCGTGAAGCCGGCCGTCAGGCAGGCGTTTCATGCCGGCGGGATGGTGCTGCCAGTTCATGAGCTTTTTTCCTGCCTCAAGACAAGCTTCAAAGCTGGGTACGGGATTTGTGTCATCCTGGGAGGCAGGGCCGTGGAGATTGATCTTTACAATGTCAATCGGGTCTTTACCCAGCTTTTCAGCAATGAGATAGATTGCCATTGTTCCCGAATCCCAGTTGAAAGGGCAGTGCTGACCGGAAAGGTGCATCTTGCCTCTGTTGGAATCAACAATTTCCGTGACCTGACGAATGTTCTTGCAGCGCATGGTATAATACGGTCCGTATGCATGATCGTGGGAGGTGCCGAAGGCTGAAGAGCCCTTTGTGCCGCCGTCTGCGACAGACAAGTCGTCAATTGCGGTAATCAGTCCCGTTTCATCATGGGCGATTTTCAAGTACATATAGCGCTGATTCATTAGGAAATCAAAGGTATTCTCACGGGTGTCCACCATTCGGACAGGGCGCCCCGTGCGTTTTGATAACAGAGGCGTAATCTCCTGTGAACGGCGCATACCCCAGTCACAGTATTTTCCGCCCTGGAAAAGACCTTCCTGAATAACCTTTTCCTTTTGCATACCGTGGAGTGCGCCAACCGCCTCTTTTCTTTGGACAGCGCCCTCAATATGAAGAAGCTTGCCTTCGCCCTCATACGGATCGTCCTCCCACCAGGCGACAGAGCCAGACGGATTCGGAATATGAGAGGCGAATGCGGGGAGCATCAAGCGATATTCTATGATGTTGCTCTCGGGTGTTTTTGCAAAAACATCATCCACGTCGCCGTCAACAGTGGTGGCATATGTGACATTGCCTCGTCTTGGCTTGTCAGGGTCCAGTCTGGCGGTCACGCCAAGGTCGGCATAATTGAGCAGCTCCGGTTGACGGATTGCCGGATAATCCGCTTCCTTGCCCTTGAGAATGTCGACAACATGATCGTAAACCTCCCACTCGACATCAAGCAGACGCAGCGCAGCTTCGCATATGTCCTCTGATTCGGCAACCACAATGACTGCGACCTCCGCGCCCTCCTGCTCCGCGTAATTATCAAGCCATGGACGTTTACGGAATGGTAAATCAGGAATCATGCCCAGAGTCTTTATATCGTGGTCTTCCCAGGTGAGAATATCCGCAACGCCGGACAGTAACCGTGCTTTTGACAGATCGACGCTTACAACCTTTGCGTTTGCGTAGGGTGAGCGCAGAATCTTTGCATGAAGCATATCCGGCAGGACATAATCACTTCCGAATTTGGCAGCGCCCGTTGCCAGAGCATAGGATGTGATGCCGGGCAGATTAGGTTTTCCGACGACGCGAAAATGCTCTCTTTGACCGTTGATTCCTGCTAAATCAGCCATAATCATTCTCCTCCTTATGTCATAACAGAAGTAATAATTAAAACGGGAGCTTCGCCATGAACACTGCGATAATTTGCTGTAAAACAATTTATGCCGAACTGATGCTTGCGATGGCTGAAATCGGATGTGACCTTCCGGTTATAATGATCGAATCAGGTTTGCATAATTATCCTGAAAAGCTTCGTGCCCGCCTTCAGGAGGCACTTGATCATGCGGAAGCTTATGACCGTATTCTGCTTGCCTTTGGCACTTGCGGCAATTCTGTCCTGGGCTTGCGCACAGGCAGCTTTGAACTCATCCTTCCGCTTGCCGATGACTGCATTACTCTGCTTCTGGGCTCTCCAAATCTCAAAAGGCAGCATGAGCGTACATATTTTTTGACGAAGGGCTGGCTTGACGGTGAGCAAAATATCTGGTGGGAATATCAGTATGCCGTCAAAAAGTACGGCGAGGAAACCGGCAGGTCGATCTATTCGACGGTATTAAGCAACTACAGATACTTAGGCATACTCGATACAGGGGCCTACAATATCGCCGATATTGGAGCTCTGACTGAGGAAATTGCGGCAGAGCTGGGCTTGGAGCACAAAATCCTGCCTGCAACAACACGTTATCTGAATAAGCTCATTACAGGTCCGTGGCCGGAGGGTGAATTTCTGATCATCCCGCCGGAAAGTAAAATAAGTGCCGGGCATTTGATACTTTAGCGCTTCATGCTAATCCATAATAATACAGTCGGAGTAGAGGAGATGAAGCTGACGACTGCATTATGATAGGTTAGGATTTTATCAGAAAGAAGGGGTTGACCGATTGTTAAGAGTCAAGCCCCTTCTTCTTTAAGCTCGCAACTCGTGACTGTTCTTAATACTTGCCTGCCGTACAAAGCCCCGGCATGATTACCATGAAATCTTCATATAATCGACACTGCCGTCCATTCTCTGAGTGAAGCTCTGCATGTCCTTACTGTAAGCGATTGCCGAGGACATATCAACCAACGAGTACCAGATCAGGCCTTCCGCAAGAAGCTCTGTCATTTCCATAACCATGTCGCCCCGTTTGATATCATCAGGTTCCTTGGATGCGATGCTGTACAATTCGGCGAATCTGTCGCTGCCGACCCACTCTTCATCATCATATGTGCCGCCGCCGTGCATGCTGTACCACATGCCGTACGCGCCGACAAGGGATGAACCAAGAGTAAAGTCAACGGCCATATCCCACTGGGTCGGGTCAAATATGACGCCTAACCAGGAACCTGTGTCCAGGGTCCAGATTTTAACGGAAACGCCTATGGCCTTCAGGTTGTCCTGTATCAGCTCGGCCACAATCATGGAATCCGATGCGCCGTTGTTGATCAGCCGGATCTCATAGTTGACAAGCCCGGAGCTGACCGCAAGCTGCTTGGCCTTCTCAATGTCCTGACCGGTTGCGTAGATGCCCTGATCAAGGAAGCGCTCCTGCTCGTCAAAGAAGCTTCCGGCAGCAACTGGCATTCTCGAAACGGTTGCAAATCCGCTGTATGCGATATCAACGATTGCCTGACGGTCAATGGCCAAAGCAACGGCCTTTCGTGCGTCATCGTTGTTGTGGAACGGTGTGCCTTCCAGCAGATTCGTGTAAATGACTTTGCTTTGGCCGGACGGCTGCAGCTTAACTATGACATTATCCAGTGTCTGAACATACTCGATTTCCTGGAACGGCACACTGGATATATCAACCGTATCGGTTAACAGCGCGTTGACCTTTTGCGTATCTTCTGCCAGAACTTTGAATGTAATCGTGTTAAGTACGGGTGCGGTTCCCCAATAGCCGTCGCGCTTTTCAACAACATACTGGCTGTTTATCACGTGCTCTTTTAATACAAACGGACCGGTGCCGTTTGTCTCCAAGGAAACGGTCTCCTCGTTAAAAGATTCCTTGTCAAACATGAACAATGTGGACCATACGCTGTATTCCTCGCCGACGACAAACTCTTTTAAAACGACTTCGATTGTGTAGGGATCAATAACCTTGCACTGAGTCTCATCGATGTTCGTCAGAAGCTGCGTCGCGCCGGGCCTGTTGTTGGCTCTTGTAATGGTGAACAGAACATCCTCCGCGTCAAAGGGGTTTCCGTTTGCAAAGGTGACACCCTCCTGCAGGGAGATGCGCCAAACAGTATCAGAAACCTTCTCGAAACCCTTTGCAAGCACGAATACCATATTTCTGTCGGCATCGAACTCCCAAAGCGGCTCATAAATCGTACGAAGAGCATAGATACAATCCCAACCGATGTTGAACATTGGGTCGAGGGTACCGCTGTCCTGAGAAATTGCCACCGTCAGGGTATCCTTTTTCGGTGTACCGGGGTCGCTGCTCGCGCCGGGACTGCCGGCGGGACTGCCAGCAGAGCTACCCGCAGAACTATCAGGGGAATTGCCTCCGGTAACGCCGCTGCCACCGCAGGCAACAAGTGAAAAGGCTATAACGCAGCATAATAAAATTGCTACAAAAGATTTCAATGATTTTTTCATATGAGTCTTCTCCTTCTTCTTATCATTTTAATATACCGGAGCAAATACCGATTTGATTACTGTGTCAACCGCCTCCCTTCGTAAACTCATACATTGGTTCTATTCCGTTTATCTCCGAGCATCTGCAGCAGGAGACAAAGTGACCGGGCGTGAACTCTTCTGTCTTTTGCGGCTGCTCGCATACTGCCGAGCCATATTGGCACCTTGCCAGGAAGCGGCATCCCAGCTTGGGGTTGATGGGAGATGTTATCTCGCCTTGCATAATGATGCGATTTTGCTTTTGATGTATGTCCGGAACCGGAATTGCCGACAGCAGTGCCTTGGTATATGGATGCAGCGGATTTTCGAAAAGCTCTGATGAAGATGTCTTTTCAACCATCTGCCCCAGATACATGACCATGATATCGTCCGATATGTATTTAACAACGGACAAATCGTGGGTTACAAAGAGATAGGCTAGCTGCTTTTCCTCCTGCAAATCGAGCATGAGGTTAATAATCTGGGCCTGAATAGACACGTCAAGGGCTGAAACCGGCTCATCGCATACGATGAATTTCGGCTTGAGGGCAAGTGCCCTGGCAACTCCGATACGCTGCCTCCTTCCTCCGTCAAGCTCATGGGGATAGGCTTTCTCATACTCTTCAGCCAGCCCAACCGTCGCCATCAAATTTCTTGCTTCCTCATACATGCGGGATTTCGACATTGACTTTTGAAGCTTAAGGGGTTCCATAATTGCTGAGATGACGGACATACGCGGGTTCAGCGATGAATACGGGTCCTGGAAAATGATCTGCATGTCCTCGCGCATTTTTCTAAGCT
>JAAYBH010000231.1 GCA_012718935.1 Clostridiales bacterium | reverse complement strand
CTTATACTCTGCGTGATACGGACATCGATTGTTTCTTCAGAGTCATCGCCACAGGTGCCGAACCTTATGAGGGTTCGGCTACAAGCGCTTCTGTAGGCCCTGTCACGTCCCGTCAGATCGTGAGTATTGAGCCGGTCAGCGGCGATGCCCTGGTCGGTCAGACGCTGGCTGCCGGCGCTTTGACGCCGACAGACGCCACCGTGGCCTATCAGTGGCTGCGCTGTGACATCGCCGACGGTGAATACACCGTTATTGAAGGCGCCACCGCCAGCACCTATCCCCTGCTTGATACGGATTCCGGTTACTTCTTCAGACTCAAAGTAACAGGTATCGGAGCATACACCGGTGAAGCTGTAAGCGTAATCATCGGGCCTGCAACTACAGAGCTTGCTGCTGTTGAAGAACCGGCGGCAGATACCGAGGCTGAGCTTGAGGCTGAGCCTGAGGCTGAACCTGCTGCTGAGCCTGCGGCTGAACCTGCTGCTGAGCCTGTGGCTGAATCTGCGGCCGAGCCTGAGCCTGAGCCTGCACCCGAGCCTGAGCCTGAGCCTGCATCTGCGCCTGAGCCCGCGCCCGCGCCTGAGCCTGAGCCTGCACCCGAGCCTGCACCTGAGCCTGAGCCAGCGCCTGAGCCCGAGCCCGAGCCTGAGCCAGCGCCTGCACCTGAGCCTGAGCCTGCACCCGAGCCTGCACCCGAACCTGAGCCCGAGCCTGAGCCTGCACCCGAGCCTGAGCCTGAGCCTGAGCTTGATATTGTTGCTTTGACAGGAATCGGGCCAGTCACCGGTATCGCCCAGGTTGGTCAGGTTCTGACAGCCGGCCCGTTGAGCCCGGCGGATGCGACCACACAATACGAGTGGCAGCGCTGCAATACGGCTGACGGCTCTTATGACGATATTGAAGCAGTCAGTTCTGACATTTATACCTTGTCGGCTTCTGACTTCGATTACTACATCAGAGTTGCCGCTACAGGTACGGGCGCGTACGAGGGTACCGTCATAAGCGCGCCTGTCGGCCGTGTCGCAGCCGCACCGATCGGTATGCCGTCGATCGCCGTTGAAGCGCCTGTCACGGGCGGAATACCGCAAAGCGCTATACATGAACACGAGGAATATACGGGCGTCATCGCCTGGGAGCCTGCAGCCGGCAGCTTTGAATCCGGTGTGGCCTATACGGCGACAATAACTCTCACTCCCAATACAGGCTATACCTTGACAGGTGTGCCCGCAAACTTCTTCACAGTGACCGGTGCGGAATCAGCCATGAATACTGTCAATTCCGGGATTATCACAGCCGTCTTCCCGGCCGCCCTATAGAATCCCACCGCGACCGGGGCAGTCGTATATTTCGATCCTTATTAAAATTATCATATCTAACGAACGTTATAATTATTTAACGATCGTTAGCCTTTTTTACGTTTCATGCTATCGTTATATGCCTGTTTTTTATTACCGGCGGAAATTTTTGTTATACAACTGCTCTGCTTTCAGTTATACTACTACTAAAAGGTTCATACATCCGGGAATATCATCGGGAGGTTATCTGTGAACATCACACTGGACAAAAGGAAAGTATTCATTATTAACGTTCTGTATTTCGCCTTGGGCGCCGCTCTCTTATATTTTTCCGTCAAATATGTCCTGGTCTGGATACTGCCATTTATTATTGGTTTTTTTGTCGCGCTGCTGCTCAGGCCACTTATTTGTTTTCTTTCAAGAAATTGCCGCGTTCCGCACAAAGTGGCCGTCATTATTCTCGCCGTCTTTTTTTACGCTGTCGTCGGATTTCTGCTTATTCTTATTGGTATCAAGGCAGTTTCGATTCTCAAAAACGGATTTGCCAGTCTACCGGATATTTATACCCTTTATATCGAGCCTCTTATCAACAATCTGTTTGATAAGCTTGAAGCGCTGACGGCCAGACTTGACCCCAACATGACACAAGTGATACAGAACATGACCGACTCTTTCTCCGAATCGGCCGGTACTGTCATATCGGGCATATCCTCCCGGGTGATCACCTTCCTGACCTCCACAGTCATTTCTCTGCCCGGTTTTCTGCTGGCGCTTTTGCTGTCCGTCATCTCATCAATTTTCTTTGCGATGGACCTGACAAAGATTACGGACACACTGATGAAGCTACTGACGGATAACATGCGGGCTAATGTAATCCGATTTAAAAAGCTCGCCGTCGATATCGGCTTAAAGTATGTCAAATCCTATGCCATTCTGCTCTCCGTTACTTTTATCGAGCTCTCCGTTGGTCTTTTGCTCATTGGGATCGACAATGCCATTGCCGTCGCGGCGATTATTGCCCTGATTGACCTGATGCCGATACTCGGGACAGGTCTCATTGTCATACCCTGGTCCCTGATCGAGCTGATTAAGGGAAATTACGCGCTGGGTATTGAGCTGGCTGTGCTATACGTCGTAATGGTCATCGTCCGCAATATTCTGGAACCGAAAATCGTCGGCCGGCAAATAGGCGTTCACCCTCTTGCAATGCTCATCAGCATGTATGTGGGGCTGAAAATCTTCGGCTTTGTCGGTATCTTCGTCCTCCCCATTATTCTCGTTGTCGTCAAGGGTTTCTACGAAAACAAAAAAACAGAGCTGCAATAATAGCCGCCGTTTCAGACATAAGCTTCACGCTTTACTGCTTCTGAAGTCCGAGATGCAGGACATCGACGATGAGATACTGTATCCCCTTTATGGGGCTCGGTAATGTCACTCCGGCTGTGTACAGAACCGCTAAGACTATTGTGAAAACATAAAATCCGGACAATACGGATACCACATACCACTTTTTTTCCTTGATGAGCTTCGGAAAATCAGACAAGGCCAGCAACAGGAAAATTCCGATTACTAATACGATCATAAAGCCTCCATTCCTGTACGTCGGATCATTGTTGGCGCAGCTTCTCTTCAGGACTGCCGGCTGCCGATTTTCTGATTAACGATATGATCAGTGTCAGGAGCGGCAGTACAAAGAGGAAAAACGCAGAATACGTCGGGGCTGCTTCAAACCATAGCTGATGCTCTCCTGTAGAGATGAAAAATACATTGGCGCCGATAACCGTCAGCACCCCGATAATCAGCGAAAATGATTTGCTCTCTCTGATATTGAACAGCTGACCGACGCCCGCAGTCACCGCGTAAAGCAGGATGCTGATTTTGAAAAACAGCAGCGTGATCAGAAGAACGGAGTTGATGATTTCAAGACGCGTGAGGATATCTCCCACGTCGATCAGACGAATGGTATTGAACGTCGGATTCGTGGTATACAGGGTATATCCGCCTAGAATTGCAATATCACGGACAACCAGGAAAAAGATAACCGCCGCGCCGATCAGCAGCCCCCTTCTGAGTGCTTTGCCGGTGGTCTCCGGCTTTCTGAAATGCCCCGCCATCATCAGAAACACGAATATTTCGGCGTAAGGCAGCATCGTTACAAGGTGCGCGCTCATCAGGGTGTATTTTGCCGGTATCATGAAGACAGGCTGTAAATTCTGTGGCTCTATTTTCGGAATCAGAAGACAGGTCAGAAAAATAAGAAGCGTCAGATAGATAACGAGTATCAGCGTGCTGTATTGCGTCATTTTCACGGCGCCTTTTTTTACGGCATAGATACATATAAATAAAAACGCGCTGTATATCAAATTGAGCGGTGTTGACGGCAGAACATAGCTGCTCACGAAGCTGCCCACATCCCGCGTATTTAAAACCGCCAGAGAAAAGAAAAAAAACAGGTAAACCGCCGATATGAACTTGCCGCCGGCAATTCCGAAAACCGCGTCATTGATCCCGAACAGGCTGAGACCGGGATAGCTTTCCACAAGCTTTCCGTAGACCGATACGAGTACGACGCTCACCGCTGTCGCGATAACGACAGCGATCCAGCTCTCATTCTTTGTATAAGCATACAGGCTTTTTGTCAGCAGATTGGAGGCGATGATAAAAAGCCCGGCAGAGTATGTCAGCTGTTTTGCCGATATTCCTTTTTTCATACAACACCTCCGTGCATTCCTGCAGCATCGACTTATGCTTCTGCCGGGACAAGCGGCTTGTTAATGCGTCCGCTCCCATCGGCTTTTGCCTTAACCGAAATATTGACGTTCACGGTTTTATACAGCTCATCCCAATTTTGCTCCATTTCCTTCCATTGGTCGGGAAATTTCCTGCTCAGGTATTCTCCAAAACCGAAAACATCGGCATTGAGCTCTTTTGATTTTTCGACAGCTCTTTGTATCTCATCCTTAACTGCCGTTTCTGCTGCACTAGCTATGGCATACATATTGTTGGGCGCCGCCAGATTGACTGTGCCAGACTGGTCGCCCAGGCTCACTTTCATTTTGACTTCAACCTGCATCTGAATTTTTCCGTCCGTATACAGGACAGGCGTCACTTTAGATTTGGCGTGCCAGATCTCCACTGTCGCCGGCGTGTCAAGAACGCTCAGCTGCAGCACGCCCGCCTTTACTTTATTCTTGACAAGCAGAAGTCCCCGGGTTTCATCTTCTCCAAGCTCACCGACCATAGCTGTCTCTCTGAAGACGGCACAGCCTGAGACCTTTAGTACATTTATGCCATCTTTATTCTCTTCCAGCGAGACGATAGGCGCAACGGCAGCCGTCGTTTTACTGATCATTGTACTGACAAACTCAAATTCCGTTACGGCTGGCGCGTGGGATGTAATTTTCTGATCCTTCAGTGTTTTGACAAGCTCCATGCTCGGCATGCTCTCGAATTCCGGCGTGATGTCCAACACATCCCCGGCTTTTCCTTTTGCGACAAAAATATAGACCGTCATCCGCGCCTCAGGAGCGCGCGAGAAAAAATCCATTGCGTCGCGTACACCGCCCTTAGCGAGCTCTTCCCCCAGGATGATTACCTGGCTGTGTGCCACGTAGATCAAGCGGCTCATTTTATGCTGCATCTCGCGGACGATAAAGTTAATATTTCCTCCGGTGTCCGACACATTGATAAACGCTTTGGAAGTGCCGCCGCCTTCGCCGTCCTTTTTCTTGGACCCCGAGCCTGATTTTGCCGAAGGATTTGCCATCTGTACGGTCAGCTCTTTTTCACCTTCCGCCTCCGCTTTGTCGAGGGCCACACCAAGGACAATGCCCATGGTATCAAGCTCACGCCTGTCAAAGCAGCCGGAAAGGCATGCCAGGCACACCAGGACAGCGACAGCCCGTGTAAAGCTTTTTTTTATCTGCTTCATATGCTAGTCTGAGGCCTCCCCGCTGCCGCCGCCCGAGGGCGGAATGTCGTACTTCCTTCGCTGCTCATCCGCAGTCAGGCCTTTCGGGCGGCTGATCATCAGCCACAGAGGTGCGCGTATCACGGTATCCTTGGAATCCTCAATATCGAACGGCGCCATCGGTGTCAAATACATATATCCGAACGACTCCAGAGACGACATATGCACGAGGGCGCTGATGAGCCCCAATGTGATTCCGAAGCCGCCGAAGGTCGCGCCAAGGATGAGCATCAGATAACGCAGGACAATTGCCGAATCGTTCTGTGCCGGTACGAGAAAGCCGGACACGGCTGTAATCGCCACGACAATGACCATCGGCGCGCCGATGATGCCCGCCGACACGGCCGATTCTCCGATGACGAGGGCGCCGACGATGGAGAGCGCCTGGCCCACAGGGCGCGGAAGCCGGATACCGGCCTCCCGAAGTATCTCGAAGGTGATGATCATAATGAGCGATTCGACGAATGCCGGGAAGGGTACGCCTTCCCGGGCCTGCGCGAAGGTGATCAGCAGGCTCGTCGGTATGAGCTCCTGATGGTAGGTTGTGGTGGCGACATAAAACGCCGGCGCCATAATGGTAACAAGAAAGCCGATGATACGGATTATCCTTGCCATTGTCGCAAAATAAGGCCGGAAGTAATAGTCCTCCGCCGCCTGGAAGCTCTCCAGAAGGACAAACGGCGCCGTCAGAACGAACGGTGTCCCGTCAACAAGGATTGCCACTCGTCCTTCAAGGATTT
>JAAYBH010000230.1 GCA_012718935.1 Clostridiales bacterium | reverse complement strand
CCACGGCCGGAACGGAAAGCAGCCGCGCGCTCTCTTCAAAAGAGATCGAAGCCCTGGAGAATCAAGCCGACGCGTCCACATCGGCTTTAAGGGATGTGGTGGAAAAGCTGATCGTCGGCCAGAAAAGCAGCAGTACGGCCTTTACGCTCAGTATTGAAATTCTGACGGTGGCCGGCTCAGCCGGACCAGCGGACATTTCCCAGGATCCCGAGTGGGGAGTGGAGGCCGTCAGCAACAGGATCGTTGAATTTGCCAAATCCATATCCGGCGGAGATCCCGGCAAACTGGAAATGCTGCGGGACGCCATCGACAAGGGCTTCGCCAGTGCAAAAAATCAGCTGGGCGGCAAGCTGCCTTCTGTCAGTATGGATACCTATGACGCCGTCATGCAAAAGCTCGACGACTGGGCGGCAGAGTCACAGCCGGCACCGACGGAATAACGTACTGTCAATACTGATAGAGTTCGTCTCTTACTATGAAAAGGTGGAAGCATGTCATTTAGGAAAAAGATAGACGACAGAACCTCTTACCGCTTCAAAACGAGCGCTGCGGGGCAATCGGTCAGACAGGCGCTGCTCTATCTGTTCCTTGGCTGTCTGTGGATCCTCATATCGGACCGGTTTGTGGATTACATTTCGGCTACGCAGGACAGAATTCTCCTGATCAGTACCCTTAAGGGCATCGGATACGTCTTTGTGACGGCGGTTATTTTTTGCTTGCTCATGTACCGCGCCATAAAAAAAATACTGAAATCCAACCAGGACATCGCGTTCCTGGCGTATCATGACGGGCTCACCGGTCTGCGCAACAGGAAATATATCGAACAGGAACTCGCCGGTATTGACAGCATGACGAATCTCCCGCTGTCGGTCATCATCGGTGATATCAACGGCCTGAGGCTCGTCAATGAAGCGTTCGGTCACCCCTTCGGGAACGAGCTTCTAAAGCTGGCCGCCGGGGCGATACGGGAGGTGTGCCGGGATACCGATATCATCTCGCGCTGGAGCAGCGACGAATTTTTGATCCTTCTGCCGTGTACCGACGCCAAAACAGCCGCCGAGCTGGCAGAACGCATGAAGGAAGCATGCTCACTTTGCCGGATCCGGTCCATCAATGTGGACATGACCCTCGGTTGGTGTACGGAGGAAAAACTCAGCGGCAGGGCATATGATGTGATCAACGAAGCCGAAAATATGATGTACGAGCATAAAATCGTCGACAGCAAAAGCATGCACAGCCGGACGATCAAGACGATTATGTCAACGCTCCACGAAAAAAATCCGCGGGAAGCGGCGCATTCCAACAGGGTTGGCGAGCTGTGCCGTCTTTTATGCGAGGCCGCCGGTCTCGGAAGCATTGATTCCGGAATGATGAGCATGATTGGGTATCTGCACGATATCGGCAAGATTGCCATCGACGACGAAATTCTCAATAAAGAGGAAAGGCTGACGGAGACCGAGTTCGCTGCGATCCGGCAGCACCCGGAAATCGGCTATAGAATCCTGCTGTCGGCTTACGGCGTTTCGGATATTACGCAGGGTATCCTCAGCCATCATGAACGGTGGGACGGGCAGGGTTACCCAAAGGGCCTGAAGGGCGAGGAAATCCCCCTCATATCACGGATCATTACAATCGCCGACAGCTACGACGCCATGACGAGCGAACGTCCTTACAAACAAAGAATGACTGCGGCGCAAGCTGCGGCAGAAATAGAAGCCTATGCCGGCAGGCAGTTTGACCCCGTCCTGGCGAAAATTTTCATTAATGAAGTCATCCGGGTCGGCACGGCTATTTGAAAGCAGATCAGTTCTTCATATATAAACATATAAATATATAAAAGGGCAGAAAAATACCAGGGACTTTCACCCTGGGAACCATCAAGCCAACTACCTGTCGCTTGTGGAGTATTCTTCGTCCTTAAAGATAATGTCGTCAAGGTCTTCGAGTTTTCTTGTAAGCATATAATCCTCCTTTCTGTTATTTTTATTATTAT
>JAAYBH010000229.1 GCA_012718935.1 Clostridiales bacterium | reverse complement strand
TCTTGAATCATAATTCATCTCCTTAAAAACCACAGCGACGGTTGATGCCGCCGCTGTGGGATTTATATTCTCGCGACCCCGGTATCCCTCGCGGCCTGCCGGACGGCTTCGGCGACAGCGGGGCCGACCCTGGGGTCGAAGGGTTCGGGGATGATTTTATCTCTGGACAGATCGTCGGCCACCAGATCGGCGAGGGCGCGGGCGGCGGCGATTTTCATGGCGTCATTAATATCGGAAGCGCGGACATCGAGAGCGCCTCGGAAGATACCCGGGAAGGCGAGGACGTTGTTGATCTGGTTGGGGTAATCGCTGCGGCCTGTGCCGACGATCGCAGCGCCGGCGGTGTACGCTTCCTCCGGCATGATCTCGGGAACAGGATTCGCCATTGCGAAGAGAATCGGGTCTTCGGCCATGGAGCGCACCATTTCAGGCGTCACGGTACCGGGGCCGGAGACGCCGATAAACACGTCGGCACCTTTGAGAACGTCGGAGAGGGAACCCCTCTGCAGCGCAGGGTTTGTGATTTCCGCAATCTCTCTCTTGGCCTCGTTCAGATTCCCGCGGCCCTGATGGATTGCGCCGTCCCGGTCGCACATGACGATATTTTTAAGTCCCAGGGACAGCAGCAGCCTGATGACGGCGATCCCGGCAGCACCGGCGCCGGAGGTCACAACCTTTATGTTTTCCAGACGACGTTTCGTGAGCTTCAGGGCGTTTAACATCGCGGCCAGCGTCACAACGGCCGTACCGTGCTGATCGTCGTGAAAGACGGGGACATCACAGCGTTCCTTGAGCTTGCGCTCAATCTCAAAACAACGGGGGGCCGATATATCCTCCAGATTGATGCCGCCGAAGCTGCCGGCCAGAAGCGCCACAGCCGCGACGATTTCGTCAGGGTCTTTTGAACGGACGCAGAGGGGGACGGCATCAACGCCGCCGAAGGCCTTGAACAGCACGCACTTGCCTTCCATAACCGGCATTCCGGCCTCAGGCCCGATATCCCCGAGTCCCAGAACAGCCGTGCCGTCCGTGACGACGGCCACCAGATTATGCCGTCCGGTGAGCTCAAAGCTTTTGCTGATATCCTTTTGGATTTCAAGGCATGGCTGAGCGACGCCCGGTGTGTAGGCCAGGGACAGGGCATCCTTGTCTTTAACCGACATTTTCGGGACATAATCGATTTTTCCGGCCCATTCGTAATGCAGCCTCAAAGACTCCGCGTCATAATCCATATTCGTTCCTCCGGTGATTTGGTAACTGGATTATTTTACATCACCGAAGGAGGTTTTACAACATTAATCAATTTATTATGATGTCTTTTTCATCGGCGAAGGTCACGCCGGAATAGTACCATGTGAGGATTTCTCTATAGCTTTTACCTTGGTTCGCGAGCGCATTGGCGCCGTATTGGCTCATCCCGACGCCGTGCCCGTAGCCTGTCGTGGTGAAAATGACATTCTTGTCGCCCACTTTGATGGAGGCGGCTGTCGACCGCAGCCCGAACATACCGCGCAGTACCGGCCCCGAGACGACGACGCCGCCCAATCGCAGCGTCATGATCCTCCCGCTGCCGGTATAGGTGATATCGGTGACCCATTTTGCTTTGTCCTTCGGGAAGACGGCATCAGGGTAAAATTTCAAAACGGTTTCCTTGAAATCCGACAGGGAGACGGTGACGGATGACACGTAATTCGGCACGTCGGCGGCTGTTTCGGGGCTTAAGACGCTGACGAGATAGGGGAGGCTAAATTTCCAGACCTCCTGACTGCCTGCCGTCTGTCCCGCCGACGACGAATGGAACACGGCCTGGATGGGAGCGTTTTCGTAGATGAGACATTCGCCGTCGGTGCTCTGAACGGCCTCAGTGATTTTTTCTATGTATTCGCCGTATGCCGGACCCCATTTTTCTCGGAGCTCTCCGTCGTTTTTATAAGCCTGGCAGCAGGTTGGATCGGAACAGACGTCGGCATCCGGATGGGTGACGGATTTGAAAATAAGGATATGATAAAGCGTTTCAGTCCGCGCGGCGACAGCCTGTGCCCTCAGCGCTTCAATTTCGAACGAGGCCGGCATTTCTGCGGCAACGACGCCAATGAGATAGTCGCGCATTGACATGTTATTTATGATTCCGCCTTCCGAAACGCGGACAGTGATATCATCGTCGTGGAACGCGTATTCCGCATTCGGAACGGCGCTCACGGTCGGGCTGCTGCTGACCGGCGCTTCTGATGCTGTGGCAGCAGACGGCGACTCCGCTGCCGGATCACCGCCCGGTGCGATCGGATCGGAGACCGACATCAGCATTGAAAAAGCCAATGCGAATATGGAGAGCGTCAAAGAGATAATCAGCACTTTTTTCATGGGTCCCCTCCAAGGAAGCGTTGACGGATGGATTGTTCTGATGTACAATCGATGCACGGCTTGTCTTTTTATGGTCATTAATATTATTATTGGAACGGGACGATAAATATGCGAAAAAGTGCCGCAGTGATACCGGTTCTTGCTCTGATTGCCGGAGCCTTCGGATTTATAATCAGGCAAATGGAAGTGAATACGGCGTTTGAGAGCGCGACGGGATTTGCAAGGAGAAACGCGTCGACGACAGCCATACTAATTGCTTTGTCCGGACTTGTGATTATTTTGGCGGTTTTGTTCGCGCTGCTGGCCATGACAAAATTCAAGGCCGATAATGATTATGCAAAGGCTTTCGCG
>JAAYBH010000228.1 GCA_012718935.1 Clostridiales bacterium | reverse complement strand
TACGACTGGCCAAATTTCCCTCTCCAAGCTTGGCACGTCGGGTGCGACAGGCGAGCTGGACCTCGGCAAGCTGACCCTCGGCACGGCGGCCCTCAGCCCGGCCCTTAAAATCTTCGAGCGCGTCGGCGCCGGCGCCGTGGCGCAGATTTCCCTTTCCGACCTGACACAGACAAAAGTCAGCGCCGCCAAGGTAATCTACGCCCGTAAAGACTACGCCAACCGGATCGATATGCTTGTGCTCGATGATGTAACCGGAGATAGATATATCTATGGAATCTTGAAAGAAGAACAGGTAAATGGAGGTGAATGGGGAGGTACAACATTTTATAATCGTACAGTAGCGATTGTGAACAGCGGCAATCCAGAGGGTACAAATGCAATAATAACAGGTCAACCGGTTTCAAACGGCGCGCCCGGTGGTATCGCAGTCAGCGCCGATGGTGGAAAAGTGGAAGCTGTCGTCACCCTCACGGAGGTCAAAAACGTCAGCCGCGCCGCATTTTACACCGTGGGCGGTAAAACCTATCTGCACCTGCCGACGATGGACATCATGGTGTCCGACAATGTGGAATGCTACAACAAGCTGGGTAAAACCTGGTTTGACTCGCCAAACGACGCCCGCGCCTTCGCCGAAACCCTGACGGTCTATTATGACCGCGCCCCCTCCGAAGGCGGTAAAATCCGCCTAATTGTCGCGGGATAAATAATTCGAAAAAAACGCAGGGCTGTTTCTCATTAAAGAAGCAGCCCTGCAGTATTTTTATGATGATAAACGCACCTCCTGTCATTCCTGCGCAGGCGGGGTGACGCGATCTGCGGTTTTGATCGTAGGGGCCGCACCCCTGGGCGGCCCGTTGGTTGTTTTGTGCGGCATTACGCCGCATGGTACAAGATGAGCGGGCATAGAAGCCCCCCCATCAGTAATTTTATATTGATTTGCTTATTCTATTCATATCTCAGTGCGTCGATGGGGTTCAGTCTTGCGGCTTTTTTTGCGGGCAGGTAGCCAAACAGGACGCCGATGGCGGCGGAGATACCGAAGGCTATGAGGATGGAGGATAACGAGGGGACAACGGCCAGATTCGGGTCAAGGGCACTTTGGAGGATGAAGGTGGCCAGCGCCGACAGGAGATACCCGAAGCCGATCCCAACGAGGCCTCCCAGGGCGCTTAAGGTCGCCGCCTCAATGACAAACTGCTGCATGATGACGCGCTGCTTGGCGCCCAGGGCTTTGCGGATGCCGATTTCCCGAGTGCGCTCGGAGACGGAGACGAGCATGATGTTCATGATCCCGATGCCGCCGACGACGAGGGAGATGGCGGCGATGGCGGCCAGGACCGCAACAAGAACGTTGAGCATTGTCGTCATGATGTCGAGTATTTCGGACATGCTGATGATGGAATAAGCGTCCTTCGTGCCGTAAACGGCGAACAGCGCGTCCCCGATGATTTCCTTTGTCAATGCGATATTGTCCTCGGACACCACCTGGAAGCTGTAGCTCGTAATCATGCCGGTGGAAGACATCCGGGCGGCTGTGGAGTAGGGGATATAGACGGAATCATCCGTCCCACCTTCCTCGCTCTCCGATTCCTCTTTCAGCGTGCCGACGACTGTAAACGTCATCCCGTTGATTTTTATGTTCTTTCCGACAGCGTCCCCGTTGAACCACATGCGCGTGATGTAGCTGCCCACGACGCAGACATTCGACCTGTTCCGGATATCGGCGTACTGCAGGAAACGGCCGCTGTCCGTCGCGTATTTTTTCATGGCGGCATAGCCTTCGCTGACGCCGCCCACGGTTGTCTCATCAAGGGTTGAGCTGCCGATCTTAACGCTGCCGCTGATCCTGACGCTGGGGGACACGTCCTTCAAATAAGCGGGATTATCCGTCACAAGCCGGTACATATCCTCAACATCGACTTTTTTTGATGTGCCCGTACCGAGGATATTGACAGTCAGAAGATCCGTTCCCAGACTCTTGAAGCTGTCCTTCATGTAATTTTCCATGCCGTTGCCCATGCCGATGATCACCATGACGCCGGAGACGCCGATGATGATCCCCAGCATCGTCAGGATAGAGCGGACCTTACTGGACAGGATGTTTTTAAGCGCCAGCAGGAAGGACTGAAAAAATCTCATGGCTGACCCTCCCTGTGAAGCTTTGTGTAATCTCCGCTGAACGCCGACGCGGGCCCATCGAATATGACCCGGCCGTCTGCCAGGCGAATAATCCGCTGGGCGTCGGAAGCGATGGACGCATCGTGGGTGATCAGCACAATGGTATTGCCCTCCCGGTGCAGCTCCTGTAATAGGGCAATGACCTCGCGGCCTGTCTTTGAATCCAGCGCGCCTGTGGGCTCGTCGGCGAGGATTACAGACGGCCGTCCAACCAGCGCCCTGGCGATGGAGACGCGCTGCTGCTGGCCGCCCGAAAGCTGGTTCGGCCTGTTCTTCAGCTTGTCGGACAGCCCCACGCGTTCAAGCACCTCCAAAGCCCGTTCATGCCGGACTTTTTTCGGAAAACCGGCATACAGCAGAGAGACCTCCACATTCTCCTGAACGCTGAGCTTGGGCAGCAGATTATACTGCTGAAAGATGAAACCGATCATTTTGTTGCGGATCTCGGCCAGCGCGTTGTCGTTCATCTTCCCGACATTTTTGCCGTTCAGCAGATACTCTCCCGAGGTGGGGACATCGAGGCAGCCGATGATGTTCATGCATGTGGATTTTCCGGAGCCGGACTGCCCGACGATGGCAACAAACTCGCCTTTGTCGATTCTGACGCTCATGCCGTCGATAGCCCGGACCACATTATCGCCCATCTTGTAAATTTTATAGAGATTTCGAAATTCTATGAGCGGCGTCATCGCGATACACCTGACGCCGGCTGGGGGGGCTGCCCCTGCGGCGCGCTGCCCGGGTCTTCAGCGCGGTTTTGCGGCTGCGCAAAGGGGTTGTAGTCATAGGAGGCGGGCGTATTGTCCAGGAGAGCAATCACATCGCCCTCCTTCAAGCCTCCGGTGATGACGATATCGGTGTCATTCGACGCGCCGAGGGTGACCTCGGTCTGGGTAAAGCCCGCAGGCACACCGGGTTCGGCCGTTTTCGGGTCCTGCTCTCCCGTCTGCAGCAGTACATAATTATTGCGCATGACGGCGCTGACAGGGACCAGCAGGACATCCCTCAGGTCTTCAACAACGATCTTGGCATCAACGTTCATCCCCGGCAGCAGGCCTTCCGTTTTATCGATCCGGATTGTGACGGGGTAGGAGGTGACGCCGTTTTTTGTCGCCCCCTTGATGTTGACCTTCGTCACGACGCCCGTATAATCGGTCCCCTTCGCAGCATCCGCCGTCAGTGTCACCGTTTGCCCGGGCTGGATCTTCCTGATGTCCAGCTCATCCACATTCAGCACGAGGGACAGATGGGACAGATCGAAAACCGTACAGAGGATTTCACCCGCTTTGAGCGTATCGCCCTCCTTGTAGATTTTTTCAACTATCGTCCCGGCTATGGGAGACTTGATGGTATACTCGGCCTGCTTCTTTTGCTGGGTTTCAAGCGCCAGCTTCGCGCTTTCAACGGCGCTCCGGGCGCTTTGTATCTGCTGGTCCACCGAATCGTTTTGCAGAACAATGATGACCTGACCCTTCAAAACACGGCTGCCTTCAATGACATTGATCTCGGAGACGGTGCCTGATAAGGTCGCCAGGACATTGCCCTCATATTTGTAATGAAACGTACCGTTATAGAGGCCGTTAATACCCCCGATCGTCACGTATGCCGTTGACGCGGGTGAGAAAGCACCGGGGTTTGCCACATCGACCGTGATCTCCCTGACGATGACATTACCGGTAAGGATATGGTCCACCGTGCCGACATTTGAAACGATACCATCATAGGCTTCACTGGTTCCGCCGATCGTCACCACAGCGCTCTCACCCACCGAAAAGCTCTCGGCGACGGTTTTCTGAAAAAGAACTGTGATACGCATCGTATCGCTGTCACGGATAGCCGCCACAGTCTGTCCGGCTTGTACGGAGTCGCCCTCCTCGACGTTCAGCTCAATGACAGAACCCGTGCCGGTGGCCGTCAGCTTCAGGTTGTCCAGCTGACGGAGCGTGCTGTCCAGCTTGTTTTCGCTGTCCTTCAGGCTGTTCTCCGCCTGCTTGATGCTGCTTTCGATATCGGAGCTGTCCACATCAAAAAGCACCTGATCCTTCCCGACGATATCGCCCTCCTCAAAAGGCGCGGAGAGGATGTCCCCGGAGATCAGGGAGGTCACCGTATAGGAATCCGCCGGCTCCAGCGTTCCGCTGCCGCTGAGCGTCACGGTGATATTGCCCCTCGAGACGGTATACGGCGTATAGGAGCTCGTGCCAGCCAGGCTCCTCTGCAGACGCATCGCCCTGCCCGCAATCAGCACAACAGCGATAACGAGGAGGACAGAGACGCCGATGATCCAACCCTTCCTGCCTCTCTTCCGCGGTTCCTCCGGCACATCATATCCCTGCGCCGCAGCCGTTTCCTG
>JAAYBH010000032.1 GCA_012718935.1 Clostridiales bacterium | reverse complement strand
CGCCGCCGTGAGCTTCGGCGCGTTATTCTCAGGCTGTGCCAACCAGCCGGCAACCTCCGGTGCGGATGATATCACTGCCTCGGATTCCTCTGCGGATGTGTCCATGGTTATCACTTTCAACGCGCCGGCAGCCTCCCCGTCCGCTAAAGTCCTCACGGTCACGGCGCTTTATACCACCAGGATTGTCGATTTGCCCTTTGACAGCGATGCCGACGTCAGGGGCACATGGCTGCCTGTCGGAGAATTTGACAGTGTCTCCTCCTTTGCACCGCCGTCTTCAAGGGCCGCCAGCACATGGGAGCTGGCCATTGCCAAGGACGGACTGGGATGGTATGCGTTTTATACGCAGCACGAAGGATTTCAGGAGGTGACCGGCTATCCGCGCTGGGCTTCGGCCGTCTCTTATGACATCAGGGAGCTCGACGGGAAAACATATCTCTTCATCGAAGAGAAAGGCAGCGGTGATCTCATCAGTTATTTCGTCTTTGAAAAGCTTTCGGACACCGTACCCACCCATAACGGCACGCCGCCCGGCAACGGGGACAGAATTCTCATCATCACCGATATGTCCTGATCAGCTAAGGGCGGCCGTGAGGCCGCCCCATCCATTCGTTGACATTTTCGTTTTCTTGTCATATACTGATGGCGTGAAAGAACTGAAACGCAAATCATTACGATGCCGAAAGGAGGGCAATACCGCATCCTTGACAATTGAGAAGCGCCAGACTCCATAAAGGGTACCGCCAGGCGACACCTCATGGAGTTGACGAGGGCGGGGTTAATCGAAGTATTCGGCGGGTGCCCCGTGCTGCGGCCTGACAGCATACAGGTTTACAAATCCTCAAGTGATTGACGGGACAAAGAAAATCTGATCAGGCCCATGGTTTGACATGCATACCGCGGTTTTGAAACCTGGTGTGCTTTTTTTGCGCCAAAACCGGTTCTTAAACGAACTATCTGGAGGATGACACATATGTTAAAAACTGAATGTCTGCTTGATCTGTCTCACACGATTGCAGGGGGTTTGTTTGAAAGTATCGAATATCCCTGGCAGGCGCTGCCGCTGATCGGAGCATTTATAAAGCAGCTGGGGCCGACGCTTTCGGAGGACGACTACGCGCACCCGGAAGAGTTTGTGTGGATTGCCCGGTCGGCGGTTGTTGCGCCCTCTGCGAGCATCACAGGACCCTGTATCATCTGTGGCGGCACAGAGGTGCGGCAATCCGCTTTTATTCGCGGAAATGTCATCGTCGGAGCCGGCGCGACGGTAGGCAATTCTACAGAGCTGAAAAATGTTGTTCTGTTTGACGGGGTACAGGTCCCCCACTATAATTACGTCGGAGACTCCATATTAGGGTACAAGTCTCATATGGGAGCCGGCTCAATCACATCGAATGTCAAAAGCGACAGGACCCTGGTTGTTGTGAAGAGCGCCGGAGAGCAAATAGAGACCGGGATCAAGAAATTTGGTGCGATTCTGGGTGACTTTGTGGAGGTTGGCTGTAACAGCGTGCTCAACCCGGGTACTGTCGTCGGGCGCAACACGAACATCTATCCGCTTTCCTGCGTGCGGGGGGTCGTTCCGCCCGATTCCATATACAAGACTCAGGAGAATATCGTAAATAAGATCCAATAAGGAGAGCGCTGTGCATTTTCTTACAAATGCGGGAGCGTGAAATGGAGCGTCATTATGGATATCATTATCAGAGATAATTATGAACAAATGAGCCAGACAGCGGCTGAATACATCGCAGGTCTTGTCAGAGCAAAGCCGGACTGCGTCCTTGGACTGGCCACGGGAAGCACACCCATCGGTACATATCGGCAGCTGATTAAAATGCACAGGGATGGCCTTGACTTTTCGAGGGTAACAACATTCAATCTTGACGAATACCTCGGGATCGGCATGGCGCTGGAAAAGCCGTTTCATATGGATCAAAGCTACGCCAGATTCATGCACGAGGAGTTGTTCCGGCATATCAATGTAAAAAAGGAAAACATTCATATACCCGATGGCTTAACCCAAGACCCGAAAGCATTCTGTGCATGGTATGAAGAGAGTATTAAAAAAGCCGGGGGAATTGATCTGCAGCTATTGGGGCTTGGCGGGGACGGTCACTGGGCTTTCAACGAGCCCGGCTCATCCCTGGGCTCAAGAACACGCGTTCAGGCCTTGACAGCCCAGACGCTGGACGACAACTACGAAGCATTTTACAAAAACGCAAAGATCGAACGCAGCCAGATGCCGCACTTTGCCATAACGATGGGAATTGGCACCATACTGGAAGCGCGAAATATCCTGATGATCGTCAATGGGGCGAAAAAGGCCGATATGGTCGCCAAATGCATTGAAGGCCCCGTCACCTCGCAGGTTACCGCTTCAGCCATCCAACTGCACAGCGGGGGCATTACGGTTGTGCTTGACGAGGCGGCGTCTTCAAAACTGGCTCATGCCGAGCATTATAAGCATGTGGAAAGCATGAAACGGCAATACGACATATAGTGTGATGTATTCAAGTCTAAAAATGGAGTGATACGATGGGTAAATATTTCGGAACTGACGGCGTCAGAGGCGTGGCGAACACGGAGCTGACACCGGAGCTCGCTTTTTCGCTCGGCAGATACGGTTCAATGGTTTTGGCAAGCCATGTCCGGCACAAGCCGCGCATCCTGATTGGCGCCGATACGCGTATCTCCTGCGCGATGCTGGAATCCGCACTCGTGGCCGGCATTTGCTCGGCCGGAGCCGACGCTGTGGTCTGCGGTGTTATTCCAACTCCGGGCGTTGCTTATCTGACAAAGCTGGGCGCCTTCGATGCCGGAGCCGTCATTTCAGCCTCACATAATTCCTTCGAGTTTAACGGGATTAAATTTTTTGACAGGAACGGGTATAAGCTCCCGGACAGCGTAGAAGATGAAATCGAAAGCTACATAACCGGCACCCGGCCCGACGACAAGCCGCGCCTCAGTGGTCATGAGATTGGTCAGCGCCTCAATTATCCGAATGCCGCGGACTGCTACCGTGAGCATCTTTTAAAATCATCAGATGTTGACCTGCGAGGTCTAAAAATCGCCATTGACTGCGCAAACGGCGCCAGCTCCGGCATCGCACCCGATTTATTCCGGGCATCCGGCGGGACGGTTGTGACGATTGGCACAGAACCCGACGGCCTTAACATCAATGACGGCTGCGGATCTACCCATATGGAAAAGCTCTGCAGGTTTGTCACCGATGAAAAATGTGATCTGGGCATTGCCTTTGACGGCGACGCAGATCGCATGCTGGCGGTGGACAGCAGCGGCAATTGTGTCGACGGAGATGTCATCATGGCGATTATCGGCAGTTATATGCAAAGCAGGGGGTGCTTGAGCAATAATACCATCGTTGTAACTGTCATGAGTAATATGGGCCTGGACATTTTTGCCCGTGAAAACGGCCTCCGGTTGGAAAAAACCGCGGTGGGTGACCGTTATGTACTGGAAAACATGCAGCAGAATCATTATAATCTCGGAGGCGAGCAATCCGGCCATATTATTCTGCTGGATCACGCCACCACCGGAGACGGCATGCTGAGCGCTCTGTGGCTGTTGAAAGCACTCCGGGAGATGAACCTGACTCTTGCCGAGGCGGCCCGTATCATGAAGGTCTTACCGCAGGTTGTGAAGTCTGCACGGGTATTAAACGGCAATAAGGAAAAAGCGATGAACGACGAGGAGATAAAACGCCTGTGCCGGCAGAAGGAGGAAGCCTTAAACGGTAAAGGCCGCGTTCTCGTGCGGGCTTCGGGGACGGAACCGGTGATCCGGGTGATGCTGGAGGGCGAGGACAAGGACGCCATTACCGGCATGGCCGATACTCTTGTGGACCTGATTGTCAAAAAATACTGCTAGGTACAAATAACCGTTCCATGTGTCACCAGCGTCTTCTTAATAGAATTCCTCCTGCTCTTCGGTGGTGAAGAGCAGATGTCTCAAATTCTCATCAAGAACTGAGTCGGAAAATGTCAGGAGCTCCAGCCTGGCATTTTCTCTTTTTTGTGCCGCAATTTCCGACAGGGCAGCGAGCTTTAAAGGAATGCCCTTTTCCTTGATCAGATCTTTAATTTCACGGAATAGATCATGGTTTCCATAAAGGAACAACCCCTCCTCCAAAACCTTGCTGGCCACCACTGATTTGAAATCCAGAAAATCCAATTGCGCTCGAACCTTGGCCAGGTCCTTGATCACATAGTCGATTTCTTCCCTGTGACCGGGATTCCTCATTAAGAAATACTTCCGATCGTAAATTGCCGTGTCAAGGCGCTCCACGATGGTATCGGGCAGACCCCTGACAACGACGACGATATCAAGATCCGAGCCGTTGACAAATTCGCCGGTGGAGCTCTCCGGGCGGGGTTCAAGATGTGCCATTTGGTAAGCGACATCCCCGGCAATTAAAAAGCATGCGTTTTCACGGATCAAGCCGGAATCCTGCTGGCTGTCGACGATCCCGCTGATGATGCCGCGAGCCAGTTCCTGCTTTTTGCCGCTGATCCGGATGATCTCCTGATGAATCTGCCGCACTCTGGCGTCAAGGGCTTCAGGCCTGTCCGACAGGCCAACCGCCGTATAATTGCAGAATTCACGGAGAATGGAGGGCGATAAGCGCGCGAACCCCTCCACATTCCTGTCCAGGCGCAGGTATCTTGACCCGACAGTTTTATGTATCAGGTTCGGGCAGGTATTGCAGTATCTCCACAAATCGAAGATATCCGCCGGAATATGCTCGCGGATTTCCTTCCCGGTCAGGGGCCCGCACCGCTCCAGCAGCTCCGTCAACCTATGCACCGTCAGTCACTCCTTTTTCATCTCCTGCGCATCAGGGAATACACTATATCACGAAATGCTCACCTGGTAAATAATCCGTGACGGTGAAATAAACGTGTTTTGCCCTCTACCGGGAGTAGACCTCTTCTGGCGGGTCTATTTTATAATGTTCAGGTTCTATTCCATGGCATCGGCCGCTCTACCCGGCCCGGCTAAAACTGTAGAACACGTCCAAAGCAAAGTAGGGTGCATTAAACGGCAATCCTGGGTACACTAAAAGCAGCACATCCAAATACTCTCACAGAACGGAGCCTATGATGAAGATACTGCTTGTTTACCCGAAAATACCGGTCACCTATTGGGGGTTCCAGCATGCTTTGAAATTCGTCTCGAAGAAGGCTGCTTTCCCGCCTCTGGGTCTTTTAACGATCGCCGCCATGATCCCGGACCGTCACGAAAAAAAGCTGGTCGATCTGAATGTTGAAAAGCTCACCGACCGGGATCTCCGATGGGCCGATTATGTCTTTATCAGCGCCATGCTGATCCAGAAGGCCTCCGTCCGGGAAATCCTCGGGCGCTGCAGGCATCTCGGTGTCAAAACCGTCGCCGGCGGCCCCCTGTTCACGGCGGAGCCGGAGGCTTACGGGGATGTGGATCATCTTGTCCTCAACGAGGGTGAAATCACCATGCCGCCGTTTTTAAGCGACCTGGAGCGCGGCGAAGCCCATCCCGTCTATACGACAGACAAGTGGGCGGACATCACAAAAACGCCCGTTCCCCTATGGTCCCTTTTGAAGGCAAGCAAATACAGCTCCTTCAACATACAGTACTCCCGCGGCTGCCCGTTCCAGTGCGACTTCTGCGACATCACAACGCTCTTCGGCCGCGTGCCCCGAACCAAGGACGCCGTCCAGCTCGTCCGGGAGCTGGACGCCATATACGACACGGGCTGGCGGGGTGAGCTGTTCTTCGTGGATGATAATTTCATCAGCAACAGGAATAAGCTCATGGAGGATATCCTGCCCGCCATTATTGAATGGTCGGAGCGCCGGGGCAATCCCTTCTGCTTCCTGACGGAGGTGTCGGTCAATATCGCCGACGACGACGCTCTGATGGAAATGATGGTCAATGCCGGCTTCAACAGCGTCTTCGTCGGCATCGAGACGCCAGATGACATCTGCCTGAATGAATGCTCCAAGGTGCAAAACCGCAACCGCGACCTGACCTCCTGCGTTAAGAAAATCCAGGAGTACGGCATGGAGGTGATGGGCGGCTTTATTGTGGGCTTCGACAGCGACAGCGAGACGATCTTCAGCCGGATGATTAAATTTATTCAGGAAAGCGGCGTCGTCACGGCCATGGTCGGCCTGCTCAACGCCCCCATCGGCTCAAGGCTCTACGAGCGCCTGCACAAGGAAGGCCGCATCGAGAATAACTTCACGGGTAACAACACGGACTACTCGATGAATTTTATCCCGAAGATGGACAGAAATGTGCTTGAGAAGGGTTATCAGAGCATCGTGAAAACCATCTATTCCCCCAAGCATTACTACGAGCGCATCGTCAATTTCCTGTCCCGCTATAATCCAAAGGCCATATCAGAAGGCTTCAACCTGTCGGGCATCCGGGCCTTTTTGCGGAGTGTCTTCCGCATCGGCATTTTCGGTAAGGAGCGCAAATACTATTGGAAGCTCCTCCGCTGGTCCCTCCGAAACAACCCCGCCACCTTCCCTGTCGCCGTCCGCCTGTCCATCTACGGCTATCATTTCCGAAAGCTGTATGAGGCGTAAACGGGCGGACACGAGGTCCGCCCCTACGCAATAATCCCCATATAACACCGTAGGGGCAGACCTCGTGTCTGCCCCGTTTCCTAATATCTCACGCTCGCCCCTCAATAACCAGCTCCCCGTCAACGACATTGACCAAAAAGCCGCCCTGGTCTGCATGATCAAATTACCCAGCAAAGCCCCCGTCGACGCCGATGACCTGGCCGGTGATGAACCGCGCCTCATCGGACGAAAGGAACTTCACAAGGGCGGCCACGTCCTCCGGGGTGCCGATGCAGCCCAGGGGCGTACAGCTCCTGAGCTCCTCCTTAACTTCCGGCGTCAGCCCCGCGTTCATGTCCGTGTCGATGACGCCGGGGGTTACACAGTTGACCGTGATGCCCGACGGGCCCAGCTCCTTCGCCAGGGACTTTGTCAGTCCGATGAGCGCCGCCTTCGAAGCGGAATAGACCGCCTCGCAGGCTGCGCCGGTGACACCCCAGACGGAGGAGATGACAATGATCCGCCCGTATTTTTGGCGCACCATATGCGGAATTGCCGCCTGACAGCAGCTGATGACGCCGCCGAGATTCGTGTCAAGCAGCCTCCGCCACTCCCCTTCCGCTGTGTCCGTAAACAGCTTTAAAAGCGATACGCCCGCGCTGCAGACGAGAATATCCGCCGGATTGGCTGAATCAAACATTCGTTTGACCTGCGCAACCTCGGACACATCCGCCCTGACGGCTGCGCCGCCCAGCTCAGACGCCAGGGCCTGCGCCGACGTTTCCGAATTCAGATACTGAATAACCACGTGGTGCCCGCCCGACGCCAGCGCACGCGCGCACGCCGCGCCGATCCCCCGGGACCCTCCGGTAATGAGTGCGGTTTTACCCATATACGCACCTCACGATATCCTGATCGCCTCGACGCCGACGCACTTGCCTGTGTCCGGATCGATCTCGAAAACGGCTCCTTCCAGCATCGCGGGGCCCCCGGCCGACTCATACCGCCGGGGCGGATTGCCGAGAAATTTTGAAATCGACTGCTCGGGCTTGACGCCGATGACGGAAAGGACAGGGCCTGTCATACCCAGGTCCGTGATAAATCCCGTACCTTGCGGCAATACGCGGGCGTCCGACGTCTGGACGTGGGTGTGCGTCCCCCAGACGGCCGATACCCGGCCGT
>JAAYBH010000227.1 GCA_012718935.1 Clostridiales bacterium | reverse complement strand
TCGTGACGATTCACAAGGAGTGGATGACCTGGGGCGACTGCTACGAGCTGGACATCGCAGAAGATGGCGATGAAATCATCGCCCTCTCCGTCGTCCTCGCCATCGACAGCGTCCTGGACGCCGCCTCTTCGAATAATTAGACAGTCCCGATATATCTCCCTTTTTCCGCGCACACTATATGCGTTATCAAGTGCGAAAAGGGGAATTATCATGCATCGTGACAAGCTCATCGCCCAGGTGAAAAACGAATATTCCCGCCTGGCCGACGCGGAGACCCAGCAGCATTTCGGCCAGACCACCACCGGTCTGAATGCGGAGGTCTATTACGAAAACCTCCTGAACATGGTCGAAAAGGAGATCGATCACGGCACCTTTGACGGCTTCCATTCCGGCAAGGAAGTCATCGAAGCCGTCGCCAAAGACAAAAATAAATGGCTCTCGGACTGGAAGCTCATCTGAATATGTAGCCGATAACACATCCCGGGGTGCTTCACAGCGCCCCGCTTTTTTCTGTGTACTCCCACCGCATTTGAACGGTTAAAGCAGCATTGCTTTTGACCTTTCTGTATGATTATGGTATTATTGGCAGAGAACTGAGGTGTTTGTATGTCCCGGGTATCCGATAATATTACAAGAATCCGACTGAAAAGAAAGCTGACTGAGGGAGAACTGGCCGACAAGCTGTCAGTCACGGCGGAAACGGTGATTGGGTGGGAGAGCGGTGCGAACACGCCTGATATTAAAGAGCTGAGGGAAATCGCGGATGTTCTCAAAGTAGATATCACAGCACTCATTGATGGCTATCCAGGTCCCGCAGCCCCGAAAAGGGGTGTCAGGCAGCTGCTCATTTCCTGCGGTATTGCGCTGCTCTTAGGCATTACGGCGTATTATCTGACGCCGTTGACCGAGCGGTTCAAGGGCCAGATGTACAATCTTGGCCCGGTGATGCTCATGCAGGCGTATCTGCTGCCCGCCTTCTGGCTTGTTCTCGGCTGGGCGGTCATGCAGGGCGCCGGTATGCTTGGGCTTGTCCGCCAGGGCCGGTCGGGACTGCGCCGTCCCATACATATCGCACTTTTGGTCCTTGTCCTGCTATACGCCCTGCTGACGCTGCCCTTCATCGCAGACCAGCTCATCAATCTTGCCGAACATTTCAGGTTCAGGCAAAATCCTTCCCTTTACCCCGACGGTTTGCAGTATGTGTCTCACATTCCAGATATTCTGATGAATATCGCCTTTCGGATTGTGAGCGCCGTCTATAACAGGGGCGCCGTCTTTCTCCTCCCCGGCATCCTGTACTGGCTCACCGGGCCGGCAAAGCCAAAAGCTAATAATTAACCGGTAATCTCACATGAAGACAAGGGGACGGTTCATTTGTCTGGTTTCAGGCAAATAGACCGTCCCTTTTTGCTGTTTATAGTATTCTACACCCTCGCCATTTCTTTCACCCTGAACGTCAGCTTCTCGTCGTCGGAATCGATGGTGATCACCCCACCCTCGGCAATCTCACCCCGCATGATAACGCGGGCGATCTGCGTCTCCACGTTTTTCTGGACGTAGCGCTTGACGGGCCGGGCGCCGTAGACGGGGGAATAGCTGTCACGCGCGATGCGCTTTTTAGCGGCGTCGGAAATTTCCAGCGTGATGTTCTGCTCCGCGAGCTTACTCCGCGTCCTGTCAAGGATCAGATCGATAATGCGGATGATCTCGTCCATAGTGAGCGGCTTGAACATGACGGTCTCGTCGAGCCGGTTTAAAAACTCCGGCCGGAAGCTCATCTGCAGCTCGTTCATCACAAGCTCCCTCGCATTCTCGGAAATACTGCCGTCTGCGCTGATGCCCTCCATGAGGTACTGGCTGCCGATGTTCGACGTCATGATGACAACGGTGTTTTTGAAGTTCACCGTCCGG
>JAAYBH010000226.1 GCA_012718935.1 Clostridiales bacterium | reverse complement strand
GCCAGGTGCTGGATCGCGCCGGAAATGCCGACAGCGATATACAGTTTGGGCGTGACGGTTTTGCCCGTCTGGCCGACCTGCGCCACCTGGGAGATCCAGTTGGCGTCGACAGCCGCGCGGGACGCGCCGACGGCGCCGTTCATAAGGGCTGCCAGCTCCTTGAGCTGATCAAAGCCCTCGGCGCTGCCGATACCACGGCCGCCGGCGACGACGACCTCGGCATCCTCGAGCTTGACACCTTCGCCAACCTCGGTGATCTTCTCGACGATTGTGGTGCGGATCGTCCCAGCCGGAACAGCAATGTCTTCCTTGATGATTTCGGCGGTGCGCGCCGTATCGGGGTCGCCGCATTTAAAAACACTGGCCCGCACGGTGCCCATCTGAGGACGGGCTTCGGGACACTCGACGACGGACAGGGAGTTGCCGCCGTAGACGGGGCGCGTCCACTGGATGACGCCGGTTGACGCGTTGATCTCAGCGCTCATGCAATCGGCCGCAAGTCCCGTTTTCAGGCGCGCGGCCAGGCGGGGGGCCAGGGCGCGGCCGTTAATTGTCACGCCGAGGAGAATCGTCGCGGGCTTGTACTTGTTCACAAGCTGCTCCAGAGCGTAGGTGTAAGCTTCCGTATTGTAATCGGCATAATCGGCGCTGTCAACAACGATGACCTGATCCGCGCCGTAGGATACGGCGGCCTTGGCCGCATCGTCCGTGCCGCTGCCGATGACGACGGCAACAACCTTCTCGCCCACGGCGTCGGCCAGCTTGCGGCCGCCGACGACCATCTCAAGGCCGACTTTTTTTGCCATGCCGTTTTCTGTTTCGACAAATGCCCAAATATTCTTATATTCGCTCATGCTTCTGCCTCCCTTATAACACGCCGGCGTCACTTAGGAGCGCCACCAGCTTAGCAACAGATTCTTCGGCAGTTTCTTCCTCAATCTTAACACCGCCTTTTTTACGCTCAGGTACATATTCCCTGATTTCCTTTGTCGGTGAACCGCCGGCGCCGACGCGCGCGGCGTCGATTCCAAGGTCGGCCGCCGTCAGAACAGGGATCTCCGCACGGTTGGCGGCCATCTTTGTCTTGACGGAGGCATAACGGGGTTCGTAGGGCGTCTGGGACATGGTCACTACGACCGGCAGTTCGGCGGCTATCACGTTGACGCCGTCATCCGACTGGCAGTTTGCCTTGATTTTGCCGCCTTCCACGGTCAGCTCCATGGCGGAGGTGATCTGCGGATAGTTTAAAAACTCAGCCAGCTGCGGGCCCACATGGCCGGTATCGCCGTCGGCGGCCTGCTTGCCGCACATGATCATGTCAAAGGCAGCGCCTTCGCGGGCTTCGATGGCCTTGGCGGCCGCGCCGAGAACAACGCTAGCGGCCAGGGTGTCCGAATTGTTGAACGCCTCGTCGCTCACCATATAGGCCTTGTCGGCGCCGACGGAGAGGCAGCTCTTCAGCGCGTCCTTTGTCTGGGCGGAGCCCATTGTCACCACGACGACCTTTGTGGAGGGGTCGGCGTCCTTGATGCGGACAGCCGTTTCCAGCGCGTAGGTGTCATATTGATTGACGATAAGGGGGACTCCTTCCATGATCATTACTTTCTTTGCCGAATCGACTTTGATCTTTTCGATGTCCGGCACCTGTTTGATGCAAACCAGTATGTTCATCCGTTCTTCTCCTTTGTTATTTACCAAATACCTGACCGGCGATGACAATCTGCTGGACCTGGGAGGTGCCCTCGAAGATGGTCAGAACGCGCGCGTCGCGGTACAAGCGCTCGATGGGATATTCCTTGACATAGCCGTAGCCGCCGAACATCTGCAGGCAGTTTGAGACGATCTCAAGCGCCGTCTCGGTGGCAAAGTACTTCGCCATGGAGGCTTCCTTCGTCGCCTCCTGCTTCATGTCCATGAGATAGGCCGCATTGTAGACGAGCAGGCGGGCGGCATTCAGCTTCGCTTCGCTGTCGGCGATCATGAACCGGAGGGCCTGGAAATCAGCCAGTCTCTGGCCGAACTGCTTGCGCTCCAGCATATACGGGACCGCCAGGTCCATCGCGCCCTGGGCCACGCCGATACCCTGACAGGAGACGCCGATACGGCCCGTGTTCAGAGTTTTCATCGCTGTGATGAAGCCCTTGTCGACTTCACCAAGGATCTCGCTCTTCGGGACACGGACGTCCTCGAGGACGACATCGCTGGTGGCGACGCCGTGCAGTCCCATTTTCTCCTCGTTCTTGCCCAGGGAAACGCCGGGCAGGCTCATGTCCACAATGAAGCTTGTGATACCCTTGGCGCCCTTCTCCGGGCTCGTCTTGGCAAAAATGACCGTGTTCTTGGCAAAGGGCGCGCCTGTGATGAAGCACTTGCGGCCGTTTAAAATGTAACTGTCGCCGTCCTCAACGGCTTTTGTTGTCATGGCGCTCGCATCGCTGCCCGCGCCCGGCTCGGTGAGGCCGAAGGCCATAAACTCTTCGCCGGAGCAGATTTTCGGTATATACTTCTGTTTTTGCTCCTCGGTGCCGGCTAAAAGCATCGGCGCCGTGGACAGGGAGTTGCAGGAGGACATCACGAGGCTGCAGGCGATACTCACCTTGCAGATCTCTTCCATGACGCATACGTAAGAGCGCGTGTCAAGGCCCAGTCCGCCGTACTCCTCCGGGATCTTCAGGCCGAAAAAACCCATCTCAGCCATCATGTCGTAAATGCGCTGGGGTATTTCGTCGGTCTTGTCAATTTCGCCTGCAATCGGCTCGAGCTCTTTCTGGGCAAATTCCCTCGCCAACGCGCGGATATCGTTATGGTCCTCGTTAAAAAACATGTCTCTTCCTCCAATTATGTGTTTTAAGTCTCCCCATTCATAATACAACAACAATTATGAACATGTTCACTTTATTACTCAAAATATTTTATCATTCCCTGCTGTTGACTGTCAAGTGATGAAACCTTGCGGAACTCGTGGAAATATGATTATAATAACGTCATACTCGCCCTTTTCTGCTGAGAGGAGTTCATGACGCCATGTCATACAGAAAATCGGAGCTGACAAAGGATCTTGTGTTTAAAGCCGCGCTGGAGCTGATGGAGGAAAAGGGTTACCGGGGCGCCACCATCCGCGACATCTGCAAGCGGGCCAGCGTCTCAGTCGGTACCTTCTACAGCTATTTTAACACAAAGAGCGACGTTATCAAGGATATTTACCTCTCGGGCGACAAGTTTTTTCTTGAATCGGTCACGCCGGAGCTGGAGGGTAAATCGTGCTTCGAGCAGCTTCGCCTCTTTGTCCGGTATTATGCCCAGGTTAATCTGGAAACCGGGCTTGATATTGTCAAAGTCCTCTTTAATCCGGATAATGAATGGTTCCGCCAGACACGCCCCATGCAGAGCGTCCTGGAGGGCATTATCCGCCGTGGACAATCGTCCGGTGAGCTGCGCGCCGCCTGGGAACCGGAAATGCTTGTGGACTACTTCTTCGACCACCTGCGCGGTATCTGTTATAGCTGGTGCGTCTACGACGGGGGTTTTGACCTGGAAGAGAGAATGGCGGGGTCGCTGACGCTGCTTTTTGAGGGGCTCAGGGTGTAATTAGCCGGGATGCTGGATTTCAGCATCCCGGATTTTGTTGTTTGTGACGTAGTGCGGCGTTACGCGGCGCAGGAGCCCCTCATCAGTCGTCAGGCAGCTTCAGGAAGCCGCCCGCCGACAGCTTCCCCCAGGGGAAGCCTTACGGGGTATGCAGTCCCGCGTTCCAAAAGGGGGGTCATAGGGCGCATCCCCATACCTTTTTGGGCGGGCATGTTATTGAATTCCCGGCAAGCTGGGGATGCCGGCGAAGCCGCGCTCGAGGTCGGCGTCGGTGGGGATATAGTCTGTCATCGTGCCGTCGTTGAAGGTCTGATAGGCGGAGAGGTCAAAATAGCCCGTTCCAGTGAGGCCGAAGAGGATTGTCTTCGCCTCGCCTGTTTCCTTGCATTTGAGCGCCTCGTCGATGGCGACCTTGATGGCGTGGGCCGATTCCGGCGCAGGCAGCAGGCCTTCGACGCGGGCGAACAGCTTGGCGGCTTTGAAAACGTCCGTCTGCTCCACGGCGCGCGCCTCATCCAGGAAGCCGTCGTGATACAGCTGGGACAAAATCGGGCTCATGCCGTGATAGCGGAGGCCGCCGGCGTGGTTGGACGAGGGGATGAACGTCGCGCCGAGGGTATACATTTTAGCAAGCGGCGTCACCATTCCTGTATCGCAGAAGTCATAGGCAAATTTTCCTCTTGTCATTGACGGGCAGGACGCGGGCTCTACGGCGATAAAGTAAGCCGAGCCTTTACCGGTCAGCTTGTCGCCCATGTACGCCGACATGAGGCCACCCAGGTTCGAGCCGCCGCCGGCGCAGCCGATGACGATATCGGGGTATTCGCCGATCTTCTCCATGGCAGTTTTAGACTCAAGCCCGATAACAGACTGATGCAGCAGCACCTGGTTCAAAACGCTGCCCAGGACATACCGGTAACCATCGGTTGACACGGCCACCTCGACGGCCTCGGAGATGGCGGCGCCGAGGCTGCCGGGGCTGTCGGGGTATTCATCGAGCATCTTCCGTCCAACGCTCGTCGTATTCGACGGCGAGGGGATAATCGTCGCGCCGTAGGTCTCCATGACGGCTTTCCGGTAGGGCTTCTGCTGATAGGAGACCTTCACCATGTAGACCTTGCAGTCGAGGCCGAAATAGCCGCAGGCCATGGACAG
>JAAYBH010000031.1 GCA_012718935.1 Clostridiales bacterium | reverse complement strand
TTGAAAGGGGAAAACAACATGGCATGTAAACTTTTCGACCTCACCGGCAAGACCGCCGTCGTCATCGGCGGCGCCGGCGGACTCGGGCAGGCGATCGCGCAAGGCCTCGTGGAAGCGGGTGCAAAGGTGCTTATCTCCAGCCGTAAAGTAGATTCACTGAAAAAAGCTCAGGAAGAAATCAAGGCTGCTACAGGCATCAACGTCAACTACAGCGCCGCCGACGCTACGAACGAGGAACAGGTCGCAGCGCTTGTCGAGGACGCTAAGCGTCAGCTGGGCGGCAAGGTGACGATCCTCGTCAACGCCCAGGGCTTCAACAAGAAGCAGGACGCGCTGGATTTCGACATCGACACCTTCCGTCAGATGCTCGATGCCAACATCACCAGCTTCATGATCACTGCCAAGCATTTCGGCCGCCACTTCAAGGAAAACGGCTACGGCAAGATCGTCAATCTATCCTCCGTCCGCGGCAAGATCGCCACGAAGGGCACCGGCAACGCCGGCTACTGTGCCACGAAGGGCGCCGTCGACATGCTGACAAAGCAGCTGGCCTCCGAGTTCGGACCCTTCGGCGTCACTGTCAACGCACTGGGCCCCAACATCACAGCCACCCCGATGATGGTCGCTGTGTTTGAAAAGCGCGCGGCGGAAGCAGGCGTTTCGGTCGAACAATATTTAAAGCAGCAGGGAGATGGCAACCCCATGCGCAAGATGGGTCAGCCCGAGGACATCGTGGGCACCGCCATCTTCCTCGCCGCCCCCGCCTCGGATTTCATGACCGGCAACATCCTCTATCCCGACGGCGGTCTTACCGCAATCGGCTGAACAGCATCACATACTTAAAGCCCTGCTCCGGATTTGCGGAGCGGGGCTTTTAACCTCATACCGAATACAAGCGAGGTAGCCAAATGAAGGTCACAGACAACATCTTCATGCTGGAAGCGTCAAAATACAGCCATGTCTTTCTTGTTAAATCGGACGAAAACATTCTGATCGACACAGGCATGCCGGGCCTGGCTGGGAAGATTGCCGGGGAGCTTCAGACGCTGGGCGTCGATATCGGAAGCGTTAAAAAAATACTCCTGACCCATCACGATGTGGACCATATCGGCAGCGCAAAAGCGCTCCGGGAAGCGTCCGGCGCGGAGCTCTGGGCGCCGGCACCTGATGTACCCTACATTACCGGCGAAAAAAAACGCGGCGGCCGCGTTAAGCGCTTCGCCTCGGCGCTGATGAGGGCGCCAAAGCCGGAAATCACCGGGACATACGACAACCGCCGGGAGTTTTGCGGTATACAGGCCATTTCCGCGCCGGGCCATACGCCCGGCCACACAATATTCCTTTATGACGGCGTCCTGTTTGCCGGAGACCTGCTACGGCACTTAAAAGGAAGATTCGGCATGCTTCCGTCTGTTACGAACTGGTATTTGAAGGACGCCCGGGAGTCCGTCGGCCTTTTAAAAACGCTGGACTTTGAATGGTTCTGCCCTGCCCACGGTCAGCCGGTGCGAAAGGGCGAGGCGTTGGTAAGCTTTTTGGAGCAATTTTAGATTTTCATATTACATAAGAAAGAAACGATGAAGGTTCAGAGCAATATGATCTACAACAATATTCGACGGGCGTTCTTTCTTGATCGCCCGAACAGGTTTATTGCCCGCACTGAGTTAGATGGCCGGGTTGAAGTCTGCCACGTCAAAAACGCAGGCCGCTGCCGTGAACTGCTGATTCCCAGGGCGGCCGTTCTGGTACAGGATTTGGGAGGCGGCGCTTCGGTTATGCCGCAGGCACGCAAAACAAGATACGACCTTATTTCAGTGTGGAAAGGCGATCGGCTCGTTAATATCGACTCTTCCGCGCCCAACAAGGTTTTTGCCGAGTGGGTGCGCGCGGGCGGCTTGTTTAGGGATATCACGATGATCCGGCCCGAGTACCGTTTCGGCAGCTCGCGCTTCGACTTTTATTTGGAAGCGGACGGTCGCCGCTGCCTCGTGGAGATCAAAGGCGTCACGCTGGAGGAGGACGGTATCGCCCGCTTCCCCGACGCACCCACCGAACGGGGCGTCAAGCATCTCAGGGAGCTTATCTCCGCTGCCGGGGCGGGTTACGACGCTTATGTGGTTTTCGTCGTTCAGATGAAGGGCGTCCGCTGGATGGAGCCCAACTGGAAGACGCATCAAGCATTTGGCGAAGCCATGCGGGAGGCCGGACGGGCGGGGGTAAATGTTCTGGCGGTTGATTGCGATGTGACGGAGAACAGTATGACGGCGGTGGATTTTGTGGAGGTTCGGATATAACAATTCCCCTCCAAAGGAGGGGTGGACGGCAAGAGGCTTTGAAGAAGCCGCTTGCCGGACGGGGTGGTCACAATAAGAACGGCGGGAGCAAGCCCCGCCCTGTGATTACGTTTTTGATAAAAACTATACCCAATTTTCTTCGATCGGCAGCCAGACCTCGAAGAAGCCGGTGATCTCACCCTCGTCAATGACGCTGCAGGCCAGGTTGCCGAAGGCGCAGCCGGCGACCTTCAGGCCGTTTCTCTCGGCATATTCGGTCATGAAATCAAGATGGCGGGCCGTAAACTTATCCTTACCGGTGCTTGTAAAGGCGGAGTGAATGCACAGCTGCGACGGAAAATGCGTGACGGGCGGTTTAATCTCAATGTTGAATTCCCTGACATACCGCATACCCATGGAAAAACCCCACGCGTAGTCGTCGCCCTCGCCCATGAGCCCATCCTCGGGGACCTCAAAATACCGGCGCGAGAAGGGCATATACTTGAGCCATTGGCGGGACAGCGTCTGGAGCTCGGAATCGTTGTCATACATCGTGTTGTACCGGTTTAAGTAACGGACAAACTCAGCGCTGCGCCGGATATCGCATTTTCCGATATAATCGGGCAGGTCCTTCAGAATCTCATGGTATTTCCGGATGCGGCGCAGGAGGAGTTCCTGGTAATGGATATTCGCTTGAATATCATCACCGCGCTTGGAGAGATTCGTGAGCAGCTCCTCGTACGAGTTTTGGGAGACGATATGGGAGACCTGTTCAATTCCAAATCCGAAGTTTTTAAACCAGAGGCAGTCGATGAGAAAGTTGATGTCCCAGGTGTCGTAATACCTGTAATTGTTATACGGATCCTTCTGCGGCGATACCACGCCCTTTTCCTCGTAGTACCGGATCAGATCGGGGGAAATCCCCAGAATCCTCGCGACGTCACCTATTTTATACCGCACCGGACAACCCCCCTTCTCATCAATATAGGTAAAAATCGCTTTTTGACGGTACGTTGCGACTAAAACCGCTATTGATGTAAATATTAAATCTGCATATACAATGATTATATCTGTTTTTATAGGAAAGTCCAATAAAAAATAGAAATTCCCTTGACTTTGGGATGATTCCAAGGTTTACAATTGTTATAGGTATCTGTAACAAAAAATTTTGTGATAACAAATTATTGGAGGTTATTCATATGGCCTATATGCCGCTCGACAAAAGCAAAATGCATCTGGACAGGAATAAGATGACGAAGATTTACGATCTGTCGCATCCGTGGGGTGTTGATACGCCTCTCTGGCCCTTCCCGGGACCCCGGCAGGACCTCGTATTCCCCCGCGGACAGTATCTTGGCCGTTTCCATAAGCGCACCATGACATATACGGGCACTTTGCACGCCGGAACGCACATGGACGCCCCGAATCACGTTCTCCATGAGGAGGAAGTTGACCGTGAACGCAACGGGTATTCTCTGAACGAGATTCCGCTGGAGTACTGCGTCGGCACCGGCGTCATCCTCGATATGCGCTATCTGAAGGATGAATTCGAAGCAAAATGGAAGACCGGCTTCGAGGACGGACTCTGGGTGGAGCTGAAGCCCGAACATTTCGAGAAAGCCTGCAAGAAGGACGGACTTGAGATCCGCCAGGGCGACTGGGTCGTCGTCAACACGGGCTTCCAGCATTACTGGAGAAAGAATAACGACAAATATTACAACTACTACCCTGGTATGGGCCCCGAGGTCGCCAACTGGCTCATCCACGAGAAGAAGATCAAGGGTATTTCCGGCACCTGGGGCGCCACCGACGCGCCGCTGTGGCACCATCCTCTGAAGGAGCAGATGCCCTGGCTTGATACGGCATACCGTCAGGCCACCGGAAAAGACCCCACGAAGGAATTCCCGGATTATGAGCCCTGTCACCGCCTCTTTATGCAGGCCGGCTGCTGCACCGTGGAAAATGCCGGCGGCGACATCGACGACTGCACCGGCAGGCGCATGATCATCGCCGCGTTCCCGTTCCGCTGCGAAATGGCCGACGGCGGCTTTGTCAGGCTTGTTGCCTGGGAAGAAGGCTCCTTCTAAGCTCCGATGGTAACTTTTCGCCTCACAAGTTTCTTGTGGGGCGAAGTAATAAAAAGAGGGTATGAAAATGAAATCAATTAACGATATCAAAAAAATCGCCGTTCTCGGCGCCGGAACAATGGGTCCCGGTATCGCCCAGATGTTCGCCATGGGCGGGTATCAGGTTACCATGTGGACCAGGCGCGAAGAGACACGCGAAAAAGCCAAGGAAACGCTGTATAAGAGCCTCCAGACCTTCGTCGAGGAGAATCTCCTGCCGGCCGATCAGCTCGAGGCAACATACGCGCGGGTCAGCTTTGCGCTGACAGTGGAAGAATGCGTCAGGGGTGCCCAGTTCATTCAGGAGACGATCGTCGAGAACAAACAGGCGAAAATCGATCTTTTTGCAGAGGTCGATAAATTCGTCGCCGATGATTGCATCATCGCGTCGAACACCTCGGGCCTCAATGTTTTTGAGCTTGTCCCCGAAAAACGCCTTCCCCAGATGGTCATTGCCCACTGGTATTCCCCGGCGCAGCTCATCCCGCTCGTTGAGGTCGTTAAGGGCGACAAGGCCCCGCAGGTCTACGCCGATATCACCGTCGAGCTGCTGGAGAAGTGCGGTAAGACAGCCGTCCTTATGAAGAAATTTATCCGCGGCTATATTGCCAACCGCATGCAGATGTGCCTCAACCAGGAGCTCTTTTATCTCCTTGACAACGGTTATTGTACGCCTGAGGATATCGACAAAGCCGTCAAGACCAGCTTTATTCCCCGCGCCGTTGTTCTCGGCCTCTGCAAGCGCGCCGACTTCGGCGGGCTTGACATGACAGCCAACAACTTCACAAACAAGAGCTACACGATGCCCCCCGAGGTCGATATGCCCACATCGCTGGCCGGGTATGTCGAAAGGGGTGAGCTGGGCTTCAAGACAGGCAAGGGCTTCTACGATTATACAGGCGTCAACAAACAGGAGCTTCTTGCTAAGCGCGACAAGCAGCTGTTCGAAGTCTTCAAGCTGGCGAAAAAATTCATGGACGACCCCGTTTAATTAAAGATGAAAGGAACATCCCAATATGGCCAAGACAAATAAAGTTATTATCCAGGTCTGCCTGTGCGGCGCCGGAACAAAGAAAGATCAGGCCCCCACCGTCCCCTACAACGCCGAGGAACTGTCCCAGCAAATTGTCGAGTGCGCCAAGGCCGGCGCGTCCGTCGCCCACATCCACGTCCGCGAAGACAAGATGGTCGGCGACAAGATGGAGATCGGCTACAAATCCATGAGCCTCCTGAAGTTCACAGAGGCCGTTGAGATGACGCGTGAAGCCTGCAAGAAGGCCGGCGTTGATATTATCATCAATCTCACCACCTCCGGCGGCGAGTATGAGGATCACAAGCGCTTGCAGCACCTGAGCGCCCTGAAGCCCGAGATGTGCTCCTTCGATCCCAACACCCTCAACTGGGCCAACAGCTACATCTTTGAAAACAGCCCGCGCTTCCTGAACCTATTAAGCCAGGAAGTCGTGAAGCATGACATTAAGCCTGAATTCGAGGTGTTCGATACCGGTCATCTCGACAGCGTCATGTACTATGTCAATAAGCATAACATCCCCAAGCCCCCCCACATCCAGTTTATCATGGGTGTCGGCGGCTCCATGCCCGGCACCGCCGATTATCTTGCCTTCGTCGCCAACAGGCTGCCGGAAGGCTCCACATGGTCCGTATCCGGTATCGGCAGGTCACATATGCCCATGATGCTGGCCGGCCTGGCTCTGGGTTGCGACGGCCTCCGTGTCGGCCTCGAGGACAACATTTACTACAGTAAGGGCGTTATTGCCACCAATCTCATGCTCGTTGAGCGCGCCGTCGAGCTCTCAAAGCTGGCTGGCCGTGATATTGCCACCGCCGACGACGCCAGGGCGATTCTCGGCATTACCCGCAATTGCCTGCGCGACGAGGTGACGAGAGAAACAACCTTTAAGGTATAATATAGCGGGAAAAGAAACGATGCTCCGGGTATCCCAGTGGATGGAAGGCATCCGCTGGGATGCTTTTCATCAGCAGGGAATGCCGCACACCTGTTAAGGGGTATCCGGAGTCTTGCATAGGAAAGGAAAAAACCCTTATGGACAAAGTAGTCTCGATAGATAAGGCAATGGAAAAGCTCCGCGATGGTCTGACGATCCTGATTCCGGGATTCGTCAATGTCGGTGTGCCCGAGACGCTTATCAAGGGTATTATCGGAAAGGGATATTCAGACCTGAGCATAATCTCCAACAACACCAGCGTCAGAGGGCGCGGCATCGGCCTTCTGGTCCATGAAAACCGCATCCGGCATATAACCTGCTCCCACATCGGCAGCAATACTGAGACTGTTGACAAGGTGGTAGCCGGAGAGATTGACGTCACCTTTGTGCCCCAGGGAACGCTCTGTGAGCGCGTCCGCGCCGGGGGCGCCGGTATCGGCGGAGTTTTGACGCCGACAGGTCTCGGCACACCGATAGCAGAGGGTAAGCCGGTCATCGAGCTTGATGGAAAGAAATATTTATTGGAAAAGGCCCTGCGGGGCGACGTCGCTCTCATCCACGCCTGGAAGGCCGACAGGATGGGAAACCTCGTTTACCGCAGGACGGCACGCAACTTTAATGCGATTTTTGCAACGGCGGCCGATTTTGTCATCGTTGAGGCAGAGGAGATCGTCGAGACCGGCGAGCTTGATCCGGACAACATCCAAACGCCGGGCTGCCTCGTCGACATGATCATTCAGGCATAAGGGGGGCGACAGTTATGGAATTACAGGGCAGAGATATTATTGCCTATCGGACCGCCCGCTTTTTTAAAGACGGCGATCTTGTCAATTTGGGCATCGGTATGCCCACGCAATGCATGAACTATATCCCGGAAGGCGTCGATGTCTGGATTGAATCGGAAAACGGTGTCATCGGCCTGACGGGCTCGCCCGATAAGGGACAGGATTTTGATCCGAATATCGTCGACGCGTCGGGTGCTGTCTCGCTCCTGCGGACAGGCGGCTGCTGCTTCGACAGCTTCACATCCTTTGGTCTTATCCGCGGCGGGCATGTTGCGATCACCGTGCTGGGGGCATATGAAGTCGACCAGGAGGGAAATCTCGCCAACTGGACGGTTCCCGGGAAGACGGTGGCCGGAATGGGCGGTGCGATGGATCTCGTCTCTGGCGCCCGGCAGGTCATTGTTATGACGGAGCACTGCGACAAGAGGGGCAATCCCAAAATACTTAAGAAATGCACGCTCCCGCTGACGGCAGCCGCAGAGGTTGACTATATCGTGACGGAACTGTGCGTCTTACACCGCACGGCGGAAGGACTCGTCCTGGAGGAGCTCGCGCCTGATGTCACAGTCGAGGAGGTCGTCTCCAAAACAAACGCCGACCTCATCATACCTGAAAAGATCGAAAGAATGATCAAAGAATGAATTCGTACACCATTATCGGCATTGTTATCACGCTCGCCCTTTTTATCGGCCTTTCCATATATGCGGGGACCCGTGTGAAGAGCGCGTCAGACTTCGTTTCGGGCAGCGGAAAAAGCAGTTCCTTCATTATTGCCGGCACGCTCATGGGGACGCTCGTCGGCGGCTCGTCAACCGTCGGAACGGCGCAGCTGGCCTATACTAACGGCCTGTCGGCCTGGTGGTTTACGCTGGGCGGCGGCATCGCGTCACTGATCCTGGCAATCGGCTTCACCAAACCGTTCCGGAACGCCGGGTCACCGACTCTGGTGGGAATCGTATGCGGTGAATTCGGCCAGACCGCCGGTCTGCTGGCGTCGGTCCTCTCCTCCGTCGGTATCTTCATAAATATTCTCTCCCAGCTTTTATCGGCGGTCGCTGTGATCATTATCATCACACCGGCGATCGGCACTGTCCCGGCGCTCATCATTGCGGCACTTCTGATGGTGGCGTATGTCACCCTGGGCGGCATAAAAGGCGCCGGAATGGTCGGTGTGCTAAAGCTGATTCTGCTTTACTTCACTGTCGTCTTCTGCGCCGCTGCGGTGCTTGTCCTGACAAAGGGACTGAGCGCGTTTCTTGTGTCGGTGAACGATCTTGGCGGTAATTTCGGTCTGTTCTCCCGCGGCATCGGCCTTGATACCGGCGCCTGCGCCTCGCTCATCCTAGGTGTTCTGACAACGCAGACCTATGGACAGGCTGTTATGTCCGGCAAGACGGATCGCGCGGCGCGCACGGGCGCGCTGATCAGCACCGTGATGATTCCACCGGTCGGTATCGGCGGAATATTAGTGGGGCTTTACATGCGGACAGTCAACGATCCGACTGTGGCTGGGAACACCTCGCTCGCACTTACAGAGTTTATCCTTCATCATGTTCCGCCGCTCCTTGGCGGCGTTATGCTGGCGACGCTTCTGTTTGCCGTCGTCGGTACGGGCGCCGGTTTGGCCCTGGGCATCAGCACCATCATCAACAATGACATCGTCAGGAAATTATCCAGGAAGGGGCTCGACTCAAAGACAGAGCTCCTGCTGTCCAGGATGTGGATCATTATTGTGCTGGCAATCGGTGTGGCCCTGGCCGCGGTTTTGGGAAAAACGGCTATCCAAAGCTTTGCTTACATGTCGATGGGGCTCCGGGGCGCCGTCATGTTTATGCCGCTCATGCTGGCGCTGTTTGCGAAAAACACGGTCCGAAAGGGTTACGTTCTGGCATCAATAATCGGCGGTCCGGTCATCGTTCTGATATTCGGCATCTGGAAGGTCTTCACCTTTGACCCGCTGTTTCTAGGTCTTGCCTTCTGCCTGGCCGTCTGCCTGATTGGGATTATATCCGGCAGGAAAAACAGCGGTGGTATGTCCGAATCGGTTGATATCTTAAGCTGTGACAGGTATAATAAATTGAAATAGTGCGCAGGGGGAATGGCTTTGATTAACGAGGTTGCCGTCAGGTGCTTTCTGACGGTCGCGAAAACCCTCAGCTTTACGGAAACGGCCAAGCTTATGTTCATGACGCAGCAGTCTGTCAGCAAATATATCGCAAAGTTCGAAGAGGACGTGGGATTTAAGCTTTTTATACGGACACACCATTATGTCATGCTGACGAAGGCCGGGGAAATTTTTGTGGAGCTGTTCACCAGGTTCGCTGAGGATTTCGTTAAAGCGACGGAAAAAACAAAGCAATATTACAGCGCCGTGTTCAGCTCCCTCCGCATCGGATATCTGGAATGGCTCGAGATATCCACTGAAATCAGCGGTGCCGTGAAGAAGCTGAAGCAGGAAAATCCGGAAATGCGCTTCATCGGGGAGACGCACCCGCAGTTCAAGCTCATTGAGCTTTTTATGCAGAGAAAGCTCGATTTGATTATTACGTACGCCGAATTTGCCCCGAAAGCGACCGGCATCAAAAAAATGAAGGTCCTCGAAACACCGCTTGTCCTCCTTGTTTCTCCGGATAATCCGAAGGTTAAGGAGGGTGCGACGGTCGACGATTTTAAGAACGAGCCGTTTATCAAGGCGGCGGCCAGCCATGAGACGAATTCGGAGAGCCAGGCCAGAGCGCGGCGCCAGTGCCGCGAGCTGGGCTTCACGCCGTCTGAAATTATTATTTCGCCGAACATTGAATCAGCCTATATGGCGACGGAATTCGGTCAGGGCGTGCTGGTTTCCACAATGCTCAGCCGGATGAGTCTGCACAGCGAACTCGTCTGCTATAATATCGGGAAGTCAGAGGAGCTGCAGTGCTTCTGGCATGAGGATCAGGAAAATCCCGCTGTCGCTGCATTTGCCGGATATCTTGAACAGACGCATTCTGTATAGACGCACTCTAATCTATAATTACATGGGAGCAGACGCTATGAGCTTCATACCGGTTTATTCCATTGTTGCCTATTCAAACACAGGCAAAACCACATTGCTTGAAAAGCTGATTCCCGAGCTGAAGCGCAGGGGATTCCGCACAGCCGTCATCAAGCATGACGCACATGAATTTGAGATTGATCACGAGGGTAAGGACAGCTGGCGGCTGACAAAGGCCGGCGCCGAGGTGACTGTAATCGCATCCCAGACACAGGCTGCAATTATGGAAAACAGGTTCGTGCCAATTGAGGAACTGATCGACAGGATCAGGGATGTGGATATTATTCTGACGGAGGGTTATAAGCACGGGCCCTGGCCGAAGATCGCCCTGCAGCGGTCCGGGAACGGTAAGCCGCTTCCGCTCCCACCGGAGGAATGCCTGGTGATCATGACAGACGTGCCGGTTGAGGCGAAAACCCCATGTCTCGGCCTCGACGATATCACGGCGCTGGCGGACATAATCGTCGGCGATGTCCGGAAATAATTATGTAAAAATATCAAAGCGCCGGTTTCAAAAGCCGGCGCTTTGATATGTGAAAAAGCACTGTGTTTATAGTTTCAGACAGATCAGACCTTCCTTGCCACAACGATATCCCGGTTGATGGCCTGATCGACGCGGTGCTCAAAATTGTAGCTGTCGCCGCAGAAAATTTCAAAGCCGTTGTCCTCCAGAAGTTTAGACAGCTCTTTTTTGCTGAGGACGAATGTATTCCAGGAGAGAGCAATGATCCCGTTTGACTTTAAAACGTCTTTCCATGCGGGAAGGCACGCTGTCAGAAGTTCCTTGGGATTTCTGGTCAGCGACGACTGCTTCTGATTTGTCACGCTGCCGTGCTGGACGCCATAGGGCAGGTCGCCGACGATCATATTGAAATGATTTTTTTTATAGAAGCTCGCGGCGTGAACCGAGCTGCCGGCGATGAGTTCAAATTCCCTGAACAGGTTTTCCTTTGCTGCCTCCTTCGACTTTGAGATGCTGAACCTGTACCGCTGGGCCGTGAATGATTTATTACTGCCGCTTTGCTTCTCAAGCTTGACCTGATGCTTGTATTTTTCTTTTTCAAGATATTTCTTCAGAAAATGATACGCTTCGGTAACGGCGTTTTCTCCGATCTCAATTCCATACACATCATATCCGCAGGCAAGGCCTTCGAACAAAGTCGTTCCCTTTCCGGCGATCGGATCAAGAAGACGAATATCACCCGTCAGGGCGAAATCCGAGGAAAAGATCGCCGTGTTGATCATTAGCCGGGTAAAAACCTCGTTTGTCTTTCCGGCGTATTTCAATATTCTGCTGATGTTGGGATCAATAAAACCGAAGGGTGGCAATTCTACCGGTTTGAAGATGCCGTCCCGGTATTTGTACAGAGCAAAGGCGAACGACAGCTGGCCGAGTATCTTCAAGTCCGATTCCGCCAGTTCATCCCCTGATTCGAACATAACGTAGCTGATACCCGCAACGCTTTTGAGACCGATGCCGCCGATATCGGCCTGCATCCTGGACGCGGCAATTGTCAGCTCGTTGACTGAAAATTTCTTCGATTGCTCGAAGTAAACCCGGTTGTGGCCCGGATGGCATAAAATTGCGTACATCTGCAGCTGCTCCTCCCGCATCAGATAACGGTTTCCGAGCATATTGTACCATAAAGGACCGACCGAACATACAGCCATTTATATCGGATGGCAAATAGAGGCAAACAAAGATGGGCTGAATAGTCAGAATAATACTGTGGATACTATTGTTGTAAAACAAGGGAGGGTCAATAAATATGAAAGCAACCGGAATAGTGCGCCGTATTGACGATCTTGGTCGCGTTGTTATTCCAAAAGAGATCCGCCGCACCATGCGTATACGTGAGGGCGATCCTCTGGAGATATATACGGAAAAAGACGGCGAAGTGATATTTAAAAAATACTCGCCGATGGGCGAGTGGTCGGAAAGCGCCAATCAGATTTGCGAAACACTTTTTAAAACGGCAGGGTGCTGCGCGACAGTGGCCGACAGGGATACCTATATTTCTGTAAGCGGCGTCCCGAAGAGAGAGCTGGCCGACAAGCATATCAGCAGCGATCTGGAACAGCTGATGGAAGCGCGGAAACTCTATCAGCGCAAAGCCGGCGAAAAGGGCATGCCCGTCATTGACACAAATGACAAGTATATCATTGAAACGGCGGCGCCGATTATCTCTGAGGGCGATGTCATGGGCTGCGTCGTATTTTTCTCCGAGGGCGAAAAGACGTTGGGAGAAGTGGAATACAAGCTCGCCCAGACCGTCGCGGGATTTTTGGGAAAACAGATGGAAAGCTGAGACAACAAATAGTAAAAGCATTAAGGCTGCCATGCAGGCAGCCTTAATGTTATTTCGCGCAGTAAGCCCTAATTGCTTCCGACATAAACTGTGCCGTGCCGTCGCCGAAGCGGTCGATATTTTCTGTAAAGCGGCTGTCTGCCACGTACATCTCACCAAGTCCGGCAAGAATCTCATTTGTACAGCAATAGTGATGCCTCGTTATGAAATCCTGCCAGCGCTTGACAAGCGCCTGGACCTCAGGCTCCGCCGGCGAACGGTCCATATATTTTGCAAATGCTTCAAAGATGCTGTTGGACTCGTTCATCATATCAATGGATTCGGTTTCTGCCCGGCTTTCTTCGTGACGTTTGCTCTCCTTGTAAGCCTCCGTATGACCCCAGCGCGCGTTTGCCTCGGCGGCGTATTTTTCTCTTGCTTCCTCATAATCGGCAAAAGTGAATTGGCCCTTGCTCATGTTTTCGTTTCCTCCTAACGTTTCGTCAACAAGCCTCAGCAGATCCTCTATATGCTGCTGTTTTAAAAGAAGCAGCGCACGATGGTTTGTCAAGGCTTTCTTCTGGTCGTGATCGGGCTGTGAAAGGATATGAACGATCTCCTTCAGCGGCAGCTCAAGCTCACGGTAAAACAGTATCTGCTGGAGAACAGCAAGAGCATTCCCGTCGTAAAGCCGATAACCGGCTTCGGTCTTTTCCGACGGCTTCAACAAGCCGATTTCATCATAATAATGCAGCGTGCGCACGCTGACACCCATCAGCTTTGATGTCTCGCTGACCGAAAGTTTCATAATTTTCACCCCCATGCACTTACCATAGACGATCACGTAACGTCAGAGTCAAGAATAATTATTGACGGGGAGCAAAATAATTTGCTCCCCGGATTAGTAACAGAGATACGCCGGCATTTATCAATCCGAACTTTCGATCAGGCCGTAACCACCGCTCTTGCGCGAGCGCAAGCTCAATCCGAGCTTTCGATCAGACCGTAACCACCGCTCTTGCGCTTATACACAACAGAGAAGATACCCAGGTTGTCCTGATTCCTGAATACAAAAAACTCATGATCCAGAAGATTCATCTGCAAAATAGCCTCCTCAACCGACATCGGCTTGATCGGGAAGCGCTTCGTCCGCACGATTTTAAACTCCTGTTCATCTTCGTCGGATGCCGCATAGCTGACGGAGGGCTTGACCTCGCGCTCCAAAGCGCCGTCGCGGAGCCTTTTTGCCAGGCGTGATTTGTTTTTGCGTATCTGACTTTCGATGGAAGCGACAGCGGAATCGACGGAAGCGTACATATCCCCGGTCACCTCTGCGACGCGATAAAAAATCCCGTTGTTGTTGATCGTCACCTCCGCTTTATGCCGGCCTCTTTCAATTCCAAAAGTGATAAACGCCTCCGACTCGAGTTTAAAAAAACGATCAAGCTTGCCGATTTTTTTCTCCGCGTATTCGCGAAGCTCATCTGAGACCTGAACCTTCTTTTCAGTAAACTTAAATTTCATTCGAGTCATCTCCTTTTCTTTGTGTGTTATGGATACAGGGAATTATGCTCTTATCCATGTGTAAATTATACCACATTACATATCACTATGATACGGTCTTTACACCTATATTTTAAATGACGCAACCGGCATGCCGGGTTGCGTGGCAGCTCATATTGACAACGCAGGGCATGCCGGCAATATGTGTCGGATATGTCTCGATATTGACTTTCACCGCTGTAAAACGGCCGCCGAAACCCTGAGGCCCGATGCCAAGCCGGTTGACCTTGTCCAGCACGCGCTTCTCCATGCCGGCGTAAAATGTGTCGCTGTTAAAAGCCTGCACATCCCGCAGCAGTGCGCGCTTTGACAGCAGCGCCGCCTGCTCGATTGTCCCGCCGAGACCGACGCCCAGGACGACAGGCGGGCAGGGATTGGAACCCGCCCGGGAGACGGTATCGACGATAAATTCCTCAACGGTTTCGATATTATCAGATGGCAGGAAAAGGCGCATCGCGCTCATGTTCTCGCTGCCGAAGCCCTTCGGCGCGACAGTCAGGTTGATTTTTTCACCGGCTACGAGCCGGACGTGGATGACCGCGGGAGTATTGTCCTCCGTGTTCTCCCGGCGCAGCGGGTCTTTGACGACGGACTTTCTCAGGTACCCCTTCGTATATCCCCGCCGGACGCCCTCATTAACGGCGTCCTCAAATGAACCGCCGGTAATGTGCACATCCTGCCCGATATCGGCAAAGACGACAGCCATACCGGTGTCCTGGCAGATGGGGATTCCGGCTGATGCAGCCAGCTTGCAGTTTTTCACGATATCATTCAACGCGGCTGCTCCTGGGAGCGATATTTCATTTTCGGCGGCCTGCTCCAAAAGCGCGCACATGTCCTGCGGCAGATGCACGGCCGCTTCAATGCACAGCCGTTCGACGGCGTCGGTGATGGCGGAACAGTCGATCTCTCTCATGAGGCGTCCTCCGTTTATGCTGAGCCGGCCCGGCTCGATGATACTTATTTTATCATCAGGGACAGACGGAAACAATGACTTTATTGACCGCATGTGATACAATTGCAGATAATTATCAAAAGCGAAAGGGATCAGGCTATGTTTAAAATCGGCTGCCATCTCTCCGTGTCAAACGGCTATCTCGCCATGGGGAAAGACGCTGTCAAAATTAACGCCAATGTCTTTCAGTTCTTTACCCGTAATCCCCGCGGCGGTGCGGCTAAGGCAATCAATGAAAAGGATATAGAGGCATTTCAAGCACTGGCGAAAGAGCATGGCATCGCAGACCTTTTGGCCCACGCTCCGTATACGCTGAATCCCTGCGCCGAGAAAGCCCATCTCCGGCAATTTGCCCGTGAGACCATGGCAGACGATATCCGCCGGATGGAGTACCTCCCGGGGAATATGTATAATTTCCACCCCGGTAGCCATGTGGGGCAGGGGACGGAAGCAGGGATCGACATGATCGCGGAGCTGCTGAATGAAGTGCTTTATCCGGAGCAGACGACAATGGTGCTCCTTGAGACAATGGCCGGCAAGGGCTCCGAGGTGGGCGGCAAATTCGAGGAGCTCAGGGCGATTATCGATAAAGTCATGCTGAGCGAAAAGCTGGGCATCTGCTTTGATACATGCCATGTCTACGACGCCGGTTATGATATCGCAGGAGACCTCGACGGCGTGCTGGCTGAATTCGATCGTATCATCGGTCTCCCCCGGCTGCGGGCGATCCACCTGAACGACAGTAAAAACCCGTATTCAAGCCATAAAGACCGGCATGAGACGATCGGTAACGGTTCCCTCGGCATTGAGGTCCTGAAAACCGTCATCAACCATCCCCGCCTGAAGCAGCTGCCGTTCTATCTTGAAACACCAAACGAGCTGGAGGGTTACGCGCGGGAGATCGAACTTCTGCGCGGACTGTACGAGACATAAACACAGGGGCAAACCTCGTGTTTGCCCTCTTCCGGAATGCGCCGTATAACCGAGTAGGGGCAGACACAAGGTCTGCCCCTACTCGTTTGTGTTTGTTTTTACCTGCAAGCCGCTGCCATTTCGCGGATGTCGTAAACGCGATTGTCGGCGTGGTTCTTCAAAACAGGAGTGCCGCTGTGCGATGTTTTTGCTTTGAAGAAGAAGGAGGCGGCGTTTTTCAGATCACCCAGCTTAAAATAGAGCTCACCGATGAGGACGCAGATCTGCTGTTCCTGAGCATCCGGAATACCGATTTGTTCATAGGCATACAGATAGTTTTCCAGTGCTTTCACGACTGTTTGGTTTTCCATAAATTCATCACCCACATCCTGATAGACGCGGCTGAGCTTATACAACAGCTTACCGGCAATAAGCTGGTGTTTCGAAAAACTGAATGGTGCGCAGAACAATGCGAGATAAAAGCCGGCAAAAACGGATTCGGTATCCTTCCCAGCGTCCTGACGGACAATCACAGCATTTTTGACAGACTCCAGCTCGCGCATGATCTCCTGCTTGGATTTATCCGGATTTTCAAAAACATCCGGCAAGGCGCTGAACAGGCAGTGCGGACATGTCAGAACCTCATAGTAAAGAGGCTCGATGTCTTTGTAACGGCTGCGCATATCGGCGTCGGTTGAGGCCAGGACAAGCTTGGACGATTTGACGGAAAGGGCTTCAAAATCGCCTTTGCAGATTGGGCAAGTATGGGATCTTTTCATGAGATGCGCCGTGTCGTTATTATTCAGGGGCAAAGTGTAGTTACCGTGCTCTTCAGGAAAAAGCATGAATTTAGCCTTGTTATCGTGATGAACCTTCTCCTCGACAGGAAGGACGCCCGGTTCTGTACAGGATGTGCCGGTCTGCTCGAGCCGCAGAGAGAGCTCTTTGATAATTTCAAAAGCCAAGGACGGTTCTTCCTGCACAAACTCATGAAACGAGGCTCTTTCGATGGGGATGACAATCGCCTCGCTCAGAGCGGCGGTTGTATAGGCGGCCTTTTTATCCTGCAGGAGCCCGGGATCGGCAAAAACGTCCCCGGAGCCCAGCGTTCTTATCATTTCGGCGCCCGGGAGCCTGTAATCCTTATAAACACCGACATCCCCCTTAAGGATGATAAACATAATGTTTGTGAGGCCTTCCCCGGTGATAACCGAGCCTCTCGTACATTTTTTAACACGCGATATGTTCTTGATGGTACCAATATTAATCAAAAAAGCGCCCCCCAAGCAGAAGTTGATACAAAAAAACTGCGCGCCCCTGAAGGCACACAGCTTTATAGACTATGACCTCTTCGGCAGCCCGGCTGTCATAGAGAAGTGCGCAGTGTTTCTCTTGTAGACCCGCAGCTTTGCGTCCCCGGTTTTCACCGGGTTTGCTATTATCGGATTTGCTTTGCGTATATAGTATAATGCATTCTGTTGGATATTTCAACAGTTTTTGTAAGATCTACCAGTATTCCTGAAATCATGGCATTAGTATGCCACACCCCAGATGACCATTTTTTCGGCCGGTTTGCCGCAGGCAATGCAGGAATGGCCGATGTGCTCCTGCTCAAAGGGAATGCAGCGGGATGAAACGCCGGCATCTTCCTTCATTTTCATTTCACATTCGAGACTGCCGCACCACATCGTTTTGACAAAGCCGCCTTTCCCGGAGATTATGCCTCTTGCCTCATCGAGTGACAGCGCGGGACGCGTATTATCCGTCAGGTTCTTTTTCGCCTTGTCATACAACCCTTGCTGGACGGCGTCGAGGAGCTCGGGGATTTTCATTTCAAGCTCACTGAGCCCGACGGTGATTTTTTCGCCGTTGTCGCGGCGGACGGCGACACATTGCCCGTTTTCGATGTCCTTCGGACCAAGCTCTATGCGGAGCGGAATGCCTTTCATCTCGTGCTCGGCGAATTTCCAGCCGGGGCTTTGCTCGGATTTGTCGATCCTGACCCGGAGGCCTCCTGCCTTCAGTCGCGCGGTGAGCGCGTCGGCTTTTTCCAGGACGCCTTCCTTGTGCATGGCAATGGGAATGACCATGACCTGGACCGGCGCGATTTTCGGAGGAAGCACAAGCCCGCTGTTGTCGCCGTGGGTCATGATGAGGCCGCCGATGATGCGCGTGGACATCCCCCAGGAGGTCTGGTGGGGGTAGCATAGTTTATTGTCCCTGTCTGTGAACTGGATATCGAAAGCCCGGGCAAAACCGTCCCCGAAATAATGGGATGTCCCGCCCTGCAGCGCCTTTTTGTCGTGCATCATGCACTCAACGGTATATGTGGAGACGGCGCCCGCGAATTTTTCCTTTTCCGTCTTCTGGCCTTTAATAACCGGCATTGCCAGGCTGTTCTCGCAGAAGTCGGCGTAGACATTCAGCATCTGTTGTGTTTCAAGCTCGGCTTCTTCCTTTGTGGCATGGAGCGTATGACCTTCCTGCCAGTGGAATTCGCGGCCCCGGAGGAAGGGGCGTGTCGTCTTTTCCCAGCGGAGGACGCTGCACCACTGGTTATACAGCATCGGCAGGTCACGCCAGGAACGCAGGACATGGCTCCAGTGGTCGCAGAAAAGTGTTTCCGATGTCGGGCGGACGCAGAGGCGTTCGGCAAGCTCTTCAGAACCGCCGTGGGTGACCCAGGCCACCTCGGGAGCGAAGCCCTCCACATGATCCTTTTCCTTTTGAAGCAAACTCTCGGGAATCAAAACGGGCATGGAGACGTTTTCGTGCCCCAGCTCCTTAAAGCGATTGTCCAGTATGCCCTGAATATTCTCCCAGATGGCATAGGCATAAGGCCGCAGAATAAAAAAGCCCTTGACGCCGGAGTAATCGATCAGTTCCGCCTTCGTGACGACGTCGGTGAACCACTGGGCGAAATCAACGTCCATATCGGTGATCTGCTCCACCTTTTTTTCCTTTGCCATATCAACGAACCCCTTTGACCTGATAAAGTAACTTAAACAGTCTATATAATTATAACCAATATGTCAAGCACGGAAAGCCTGACCGTTCAATACAATATGGCAGATGAACACAAGCGGGGGTTGATGAATATGAGTTCAGTTGCCAAGTTTTATTTTAAGCCTGCCGAAGGCGAGCATATAGAGACAACGGTTAAAATCGAAGCCGAAAAGGCGGCAGCCATCTGCGGTACGGTTAAAGACCGTGGAGAAGCGCTGGTGGAAGGCGCGCTCGTGCTGCTTTTTAAATCGGGTCAGGATAAAAGGTTTATCGACAGGCAGTTTACGGACGAGGAAGGCCAGTTTTCCTTCGGTCCGATCGAGGGAAATGTAATGTATCTGATAAAAGTTTACAAAAACAGCGTAAAGATTCGTGAGCTTGAGATTATTGCCGAGTAAATACATATAATAAGAACGGTAAGCTGCCGCAGCGGGACGATCGATAGGCCTGCTGCGGCAATTGACTTTCAACTCTGTTTTGAATACAATGAGGCTGTTAACTTGAACGGCGGGAGAGTGAGCTTGTGCGGATTGGCACGGTGCAGATCGACTCAAAGCTGGCGCTGGCACCGATGGCCGGCGTCTGCGATCTGGCTTTCCGCGCCGTCTGCCGATCCTTCGGAGCCGGGCTCACATACACCGAAATGGTCAGCGCCAAGGCGCTCGTGTATCAGGACGGCAAAACACGGTCACTGTTAAAGCTCGGCGAGGACGAGCATCCGGCGGCGGCGCAGATATTCGGAAGCGATATCGGCTGCATGGGCGAGGCCGCGGCGTTGGCGGAAGAAATATCGGGCGCAGACATTATCGATATCAACATGGGCTGCCCCGTCGGCAAAGTCGTCAAAGGCGGCGACGGCAGCGCGCTGATGCTGGACCCGGACAGAGCAATGAAAATTATCGAAGCCGTCAGAAGGAGTACCTCCTGCCCTGTCACCGTAAAAATCCGAAAAGGGTGGGATAAGGGGAAAGCAAACGCCGTCGAATTTGCCCGGATGGCGGAAGCGGCCGGAGCTTCGGCCGTGGCCGTCCACGGGCGTACCCGCGTACAGATGTACGCAGGTACAGCCGACTGGGATATCATACGTGACGTCAAGGAAAACGTCGGTATTCCAGTTCTGGCCAACGGCGATGTTTTTACCGCCGGAGACGCGGTCAGGATACTAAAATATACAGGCGCCGATATGGTCATGATCGGCAGGGGCGCTTTCGGCAACCCCTGGCTTTTCATGCAAGCCCGGGCGGCGATAAACGGCGAGCCTGTCGGGAGCCTCCCGCCGCTTCATGTGCGAGTCGATACGGCGGTGTCTCAGTTTGAGCTTGCGGAGAAATATAAGGGTGCAAAAATTGCATGTCTTGAGGCCAGGAAGCATTTTGCCTGGTATCTGAAGGGCATACCCCACGCCGGGTTTTTCAGGGACAAGATTACGAAAATCGAAACAATGGACGATATTTACAAGCTTAGCGAAATGATTAAGAGAGAGCTGAGGTGACAGAATGACGGCATTGGAAGAGCTGGCGGTCATAGAAAGAGTCAGGAACGGTGAATCAGACGCCTTCGAGGCGCTCGTGCTGGAGAATCAGAAAAAGGTCTATAACCTGGCGTTTAAAATGACCGGCAATGAAAATGATGCCCTCGATATTTCCCAGGAGGCGTTTATCAAGGCGTTCACAGGGCTTAAAAACTTCAGAGGGGAAAGCCGGTTTTCCGTCTGGCTCTACAGGCTGACGTATAATCTCAGCATTGATCTCATTCGCAAAAATCAGCGAAACCAGTTCACCTCCCTTACATATATAGATGACAGTGGCGATTATTCCGACTATGAGATCCCTGATTTAAGCGGCGAACCGGAAAATGAGATCGAAAGAAAGGAACTCCGAGAAGCCATTTCTAAGGGCATCGACGAGCTGCCCGAAAAGCACAGGGAAATTCTAATCATGCGCGAGATCACAGGGATGAGCTACGACGACATAGCCAAGACGCTCGGTCTGAGCGAGGGGACGGTCAAGTCGCGATTATCCAGGGCACGGCAGGGGCTCGTTTTCATTCTGAATAAGTACGGAACTTTTTCTGAAAGCAACCGTCATAAAAGCGGTAAGGAGGTGGATCCGCGTGGCTGAGTGCAGGAAATACAGGGATATGATAAGCCCTTACGCCGACGACGAGCTGTCGGGAAATGCGAAAGATGAGCTCGAGAGGCATTTGGAGATGTGCGCGTCATGCCGATCTCTCCTGCTGATATATCAAAATATTAACGTGTCGGCAGCCGGTTCTCTTGTGGAGCCGCCCGACAGCTTCACTGAAAGCGTTATGAGTAAAATCAAAGCGCTGTCCGAAAATTCGGATGCAGGCCGGCATGCGGAAGACAAGCATAAGAGGTCGACGCGGTCCGTCATTATCAGTATTGTTGCCGCAGCAGCCTGTCTGGCGCTGGCCTTCATCGTCTCACCCGGGCTTTTCGGACTCATGGGTACGCGGAATTCAGCCTCGACGGTGCCGATGGCTTCGGCGGCGCCTGATTCGGCTGCGGCCGAATTTAGTTCTTTGGATGCTGTGATGAAAGCTGAAAGCGGTGAGGATACCGGGGGCGAAGCCGGCGACGTCCAGCCCGCCACGGCTGGCGCCGGAAACGCGACCCAGGCGCCGCTTACTTCAGAGTCGTCAGCAATGCCTTCAACTGCACCCGGAGCGGCGCCTCAAATAGCAGTGACATGGAGAAACACATCGGATGAACTGAGGACATATTATGCGATCTTTACAATAGAAGGACGGCTGCCTGACGGTATGGACGAAAACAGCAGGACGGACAACAGTGACGGCACCTTCAACATCGAGATCTCCGTTGAAACGGCGAACCGGCTTCTCAAAGACGGCTTTTCATACGAAATGGGTGCGCAGGAATCCACCATCGCACTGATTAAATACACTCCCGGGCCGTAGCGAAAATATTCCAATGAAAAAGCTGCCGTGATCGGCAGCTTTTCGTCACTTTGTGAATAAAATATTTGCCCGCCGCCGTCAAATAGCGTATAATCGTTCTGCGCTACTATTACGCCTGCCTTTTCATATACTGTCTTGGGTTCTTCATTTTTATTAAAAGCTCTAAAGGAGAGAAATATGGTAAAAATTATTACAGACAGTACCAGCGATATCACACAGGCGGAAGGCGCCTCACTGGGTGTCACGGTGGTTCCGCTGACCGTGCACTTCGGCAGCGAGTCTTACAGAGACGGCATCGACTTATCAAAACAAGAGTTTTATGAGAAGCTTGCCGTTGCCGAAACCCTGCCGACAACCTCGCAGGTCCCGATCGGCGAGTTTGACGTGCTGTTTCAACGTTTCGTTGACTGCGGAGATGAAGTCGTCGGGATATTCATCTCGTCGGAAATGTCCGGCACATATCAGTCGGCTGCCGTCGCCCGTGAACATGTGAACACGGAAAAAATTCATGTCGTTGATTCCCGTACTGCAACCTTTGAGCTGGCGCTCCTGGTCCGCCTGGCCGTCCGATACAGGGACGAGGGGAAAAGCGCCGGCGACATCGCCGCACACATTACGGCGCTTATTAAGAGAGTCCGCCTGATCGCTGTCGTCGACACGCTGAAGTATCTGAAGATGAGCGGGCGCATATCAACGACGACGGCTTTTGTCGGCGGGCTTCTGGGCATTAATCCGATCATCGCTATCATCGGCGGCAAAGTGGAGTCTATTGGCAAAACGCGCGGCCCGAAAGCCGGGTTGAGTTTCATCCGCGATCGGGTCATGTCCGACCCCCCCGACTTAAACTATCCCGTTGCCTTCGGTAATTCAAACGCGCCTGAAGCGCTGAGAGATACCGTCGTTCTCTTCACGGAGAGCTTTGGCATCACAGACTATTTCGAGGAGGATATCGGCCTCATCGTCGGGACGCACGTCGGCCCCGGGGCTGTGGGGATCGCCTATATCGCAAAAGAATAGCTGAAAGGAAATATACCAATGAAGCTCGGTATCGTGGGGCTGCCAAATGTGGGCAAGTCCACTCTTTTTAACGCCATCACAAACGCGGGCGCCGAGAGCGCCAATTATCCTTTTTGTACAATTGATCCGAACGTCGGCGTCGTTACGGTGCCCGACGATCGGCTGGATTTTCTGAGAGACATGTATGCGCCAAGAAAATATACGCCGGCAGTGATAGAGTTTGTTGACATCGCGGGCCTGGTCCGGGGCGCGTCCAGGGGCGAAGGACTCGGTAACAAATTTCTAAGCAATATCCGCATGACCGACGCCGTCGTCCATGTGGTCCGGTGCTTTGACGACCCCGATGTGGTGCATGTGGAGGGCGGAGCCGATCCGCTGCGCGACATCGAGATCATCAGCCTGGAGCTTATCCTGGCCGACATGGAGATGGTGGAGCGGCGTATCGACAAGGCTAAAAAAGCCGGTAAAGGCGGCGACAGGAAGTTCCTGCGCGAGGCGGAGGTTTTTGAGGGGCTGCTCGGCCACCTGAATAACGGCAAGCCCGCCCGCAGTTACGGCGGTTCGCAGGAGGACATGGAGCTCATCGCCACGTCCGAGCTGATAAGCCTTAAACCCGTCATATACGCCGCAAATATGGACGAGGAGAGCTTCTCTACCGGATATGAACAAAACGATTATTATCAGGCTGTCAAAGCTTATGCCGACATTGACGGGTCACAGGTGCTGCCAATCTGTGCCAAAACGGAGCAGGAGATAGCCGAGCTTCCCGACGAGGACAAGCTGCTGTTCCTGGATGAACTCGGCATCAATGAATCGGGACTCGACAGGCTCATCAAATGCTCTTACAGCCTTTTGGGACTGATCTCCTTCCTGACGGCCGGCTCGGACGAAGTCAGGGCATGGACGATCAGAAAAGGGACGAAGGCACCGCAGGCGGCAGGCAAAATCCATTCCGACTTTGAGCGGGGTTTCATACGGGCAGAGGTCGTGGCGTTTGACGATTTGAAATCTGCCGGGACGATGGCGGCGGCACGCGAGCGCGGCCTGATTCGCTCCGAAGGGAAGGAATACGTCATGAAGGACGGCGATGTCGTCACCTACAGGTTCAACGTATGAGCGCGGAACAAAGGCCCGACAGGAAGCGGATCGATATCATCGACGCCGCCAGAGGCTTCTCGGTGATCCTGATGGTCATCCATCACGCGCTGTTTGACGCGGTAGCGTTCCTCGGCGCACCCTCATGGTTTTTTAGTAATCCCGTATTCGATATCCTCCACTATATTTTTGCCGGGCTATTTATCTTTCTCTCCGGCGTGTCGTCCCGGTTTTCCCGAAGCAACGTTCACCGGGGCGTCAAGGTCTTTGCTCTTGCGATGGTTCTGACGATCGTAACATCCCAGCCGTTTGTGGGAGAGCCAATACAGTTCGGCGTCCTCCACCTCCTGGGCTTCTGCATGATCTTCTACGGCATGACCCAGCATATTTGGGACAGGCTTCCCAAGGCAGCTGCACCGTTTATTTATATCGCCTTGCTTGTGGGCAGCGCGCTGGCGGTTGACCTGATACGGATAGACGCCCCGTATTTCTGGATATTCGGCTGGCAGCAGCCGGGCTTTTACAGCGCAGATTACTTTCCCCTTTTTCCGTGGCTGTTCGTGTTCCTGCTGGGTACCTGGGCGGGCTTCTATATCGTCGAAAACAAGCTCCCCAAATGGTTTTACGAAAAACGAATCGCCGTTTTCCCTGCCGTAGGGAAAAGAGCGCTGCTGATCTATGTCCTGCATCAGCCGATTTTATACGGCATCGTGATGCTCATTTTATATATAAGGTGAGAGGACCTCGGGCCGGTTGATCGGCAGGATTTAAAAATCCATAGTATACCAATGTATTTTTAACATCGTTGTTACTTAAAATATACTTAAATATTTTGCAAAAAAAAAAGAAAATTGCTATTGACTTATAAATGGGATTTTGATATTCTAACAGAGCGCCTTACGGGGGTGGGGACACCCCTGCGTGCGTAAAAATGCGATGATTCGGGAGATTGCAGGCATGACCTGGTCACTTCCGAGGAGTATGTCCGGTACCGGCACGAATGACCGATCTGCGGTTGTAAAATGAGCCGGTACGCAATCGGGCGGCTGAGAAAGTGCTGTTGAGAGGCGTATATCGCCATGATCAGAAACAAACCGGCCGGGGAAACAAGCCGGTTTGATTTTCGAGCGGGAATGATACGCACGGTTATGTGTACAGAATTTTCTCTTCCGTACGAATTTGAATCAAAATCGTACATTTCAGGAGGAAAACAACATGGCAGCAACAAACAAGAAGATGATCCGCATCAGGCTGAAAGCGTATGACCATCAGCTGATCGACCAGGCCGCAGCCCAGATCGTCGAGACGGCAAAACGGACGGAAGCAAAGGTGTCCGGCCCTATCCCCCTGCCGACGAAAAAGGAAATTGTCACAATTCTGCGCGCCGTCCACAAATACAAGGACAGCCGTGAGCAGTTTGAGCGCCTGACCCACAAAAGGCTCATCGACATCATGAGCCCCACCCAGAAGACGGTGGAAGCCCTGATGGCCCTGGAGCTCCCGGCCGGCGTTGAAATCGAAATCAAGCTGTAGAACCACTTAGAAATGTTCCCGTGTCGCCGCGTGTTTTTTACGAAACCAGCGATGACGAGGGTCATGTTGACAGCCCGATGCTGTCAACCAATAACCTATAGAGGAGGATAAATATGGATAAGGCAATCATCGGAAGAAAGGTCGGCATGACGCAGATCTTCGATGATAAGGGCAGAGTCGTTCCGGTCACCGTCATCGAGGCCGGGCCCTGTGTTGTGGTACAGAAGAAGAGCGAGGACAAGGACGGCTACAATGCCGTGCAGCTCGGTTTTCAGGATGAGAAGGCGAAAAAGCTGGGTAAACCTGAGGTTGGCCACCTGAAAAAGGCGGGCGTTTCCCTGAAGAAGCATCTCAAAGAGTTTCAATTGAAGGATTCGGCTTCCGTGAATGTCGGCGATGAGCTGAAAGCGGACGTCTTCGCCGAGGGTGACAAGGTCGACATCACAGGCACATCAAAAGGTAAGGGTTATTCGGGCGTCATTAAGCGCCATAATGCGCACCGAACACCGACAACTCACGGCGGCGGCCCGATTCACCGGCACGCCGGCTCCATGGCTGCAAACTCCGACCCGTCAAGGGTCTTCAAGGGCAAGATCGGAGCGGGTCAGCTGGGAAATGAACAGGTCACGGTCCAGAATCTTGATGTCGTCAAGGTAGATGCCGAGCTCAACCTGATCGCTGTCAGGGGCGCCGTGCCAGGCCCTAACGGCGGTGTTGTCTATGTCAAGAGCACAGTCAAGAACAACCGTGTGAAGAACACTGTCGTGACAGTGAGCACGAACCCGCAAAAGCAATCGGCTAAGCGCTAGGGAAAGGAGAGAGTCAGATGCCTACAATTAAAGTTTTCAATATGGCAGGCCAGGTTACCGGCGAGGTTGAGCTCTCCGAGGCCGTTTTTGGCGTCACGCCGAATACACAGGCCATCCATGAATCTGTTAAGAATCATCTTGCCAATGTCCGCCAGGGCACGCAGTCTGCGCTGACGCGCGCCGAGGTATCCGGCGGCGGCGGCAAGCCGTACCGCCAGAAGGGGACGGGCCGGGCCCGTCAGGGCTCCACCAGAGCAGTGCAGTGGACCCACGGCGGCGTGGCGTTCGCACCCAAGCCGCGGGACTACAGCTATACGATCAATAAAAAGCTGAAAAGGCTTGCGTTGAAATCCGCGCTTTCGCAGAAAGCAATCGATAATGCCATTGTTGTCGTTGACAATATCGATATGGACAGTATAAAAACGCAGGATTTTGCAAAGTTTCTGTCCGCTGTCGGCGTGACAGGCAAGGCGCTCGTTGTGACCCCCGAGGTCAGGGAGACGATTGTCAAGAGCGCGCGCAACCTCCCCGGCATCCAGACGACGATTGCGACCATTTTGAATGTATATGACGTGATGAATGCGAAGACCTTTGTCGTCGACAAGGCGGCGCTCCAAACGATCGAGGAGGTATATGCGTAATGAAGTCCGCTTATGATATCATCATTCGCCCGATCATCACCGAGCAGTCGATGGAGCAGGGCGATATAAACAAATACGCCTTTGAAGTCTCGCGCGATGCGAACAAAATTCAGATTGCGAAAGCCATAGAGGAGATCTTTGGCGTCAAAGTGATGAAGGTCACCACCCTGAACATGCAGGGCAAGATCAAACGTACCGGCCGTTATCCCGAAGGTCCCCGGCCCGCGTGGAAAAAAGCCGTTGTCAGATTAACCGAAGATTCCAAGCCGATTGAATTCTTCGAGGGAATGGTATAAGGGAGGTAAGGTTCAATGTCTGTCAAAGCATATAAGCCCACCACTCCGTCGAGAAGGCACATGACCGTATTGGGTTTCGACGGTATTGATAAGAAAGCAAAGCCGGAGCGGAATCTCGTCGAAGTGCTCAAGAAGCACGCCGGCCGGAACAGCTACGGACATATCACCGTTCGCCATCATGGCGGCGGAAACCGCAGGAAGTACAGGATCATTGATTTCAAGCGTGACAAGAAGGATGCCCAGGGAACGGTACTGCGTCTCGAGTATGATCCGAACCGCTCGGCGAACATCGCGCTTGTTGAGTATCAGGACGGAGAGCGCCGTTACATTCTGGCCCCCGTTGGCCTCGGCGCCGGCGACACTGTTGTCTCCTCGGCCGCGGCCGACATCAAGCCGGGCAATGCGCTTCCCATTTCCGCCATTCCGGTCGGAACCGTTATTCACAACATTGAGCTCCACCCGGGTAAAGGCGCTCAGCTTGTTCGCTCGGCAGGCGTTGCGGCGCAGCTGATGGCAAAGGAAGGCGATCTGGCTCAGGTCAGGCTTCCCTCCGGTGAATTCCGCTATATCCGTATGAACTGCATGGCGACTATCGGTCAGGTCGGCAATGTCGACCACTCCAACATCAACATCGGCAAAGCGGGGCGCAAGCGCCATATGGGCATCCGCCCGACCGTCCGGGGCAGCGTTATGAACCCGAACGACCACCCGCACGGCGGCGGCGAGGGCAAGAGCCCGGTCGGACGTCCCGGACCTGTAACGCCGTGGGGCAAGCCGGCCCTCGGTTACAAGACCCGCAAGACAAAGAATAAAACGAACAAGTTCATCGTCAAACGCAGGAATGCGAAATAAGGTAAGGAGGTCAGAAATAATATGAGCAGAAGTATTAAAAAGGGCCCCTTTGCCGCTCCCGAGCTTCTGAAGAGGGTCGAAGAAATGAACAAATCCGGTGATAAGAAGGTCCTTAAGACCTGGTCCCGCGCCTCAACGATATTCCCGTCCTTCGTTGGGCACACCATCGCCGTACACGAAGGCCGCCGTCATGTCCCGATTTACATTACGGAAGATATGGTCGGCCATAAGCTGGGTGAATTTGCTCCGACACGGACCTTCAGGGGTCACGCCGGCAGCAAGACAACGAAATAAGGAGGCAGGCTGATATGGATGCAAAAGCACATTTGAAATACGCGCGCATATCTCCGCGAAAGGTCAAAATCGTCTGCGACCTTATCCGGGGTAAAGATACGAAAACGGCGAAAGCCATTTTAGCATCGACACCGAAGGCTGCTTCCGAGCTGATGCTGAAGCTCCTCCAAAGCGCCGTATCCAACGCCGAGAACAACCACAATCTTGATCCCGACAATCTCTTTGTTTCCGAAACCTACGCAAATCCCGGGCCGATCATCAAGAGGATGATGCCGAGAGCGAAGGGCAGCGGCAACCGCATCAACAAGAGAACGTCGCACATAACGATTGTTGTAAAGGAAAAGGAGTAGGGGGCAGCTTATGGGACAGAAAGTAAATCCGCACGGCTTCCGCGTAGGTGTCATTAAAGACTGGGATTCCCGCTGGTTTGCCAGGGCAGACAAAGTCGGCGATCTTATCGTTGAAGATTACAACATCCGTAAATATTTGAAGGAACTCCTGTTTCAGGCGGGCGTTCCCAGAATAGAAATCGAACGGGACAGCGCGAAGGTGAAAATTCTTCTTCATTGCTCACGGCCCGGCGTCGTCATCGGCAAAGGCGGGCAGGAGATTGAAAGGCTGCGACTCGAGATGGAAAAGAGGATCGGCAAGCCCGTCTCTCTCTCCATTATTGAAGTTAAGAATCCCGATACGGATGCCCAGCTTGTTGCAGAGAGCATTGCAGCTAAGTTGGAGAAGCGCATCGGCTTCCGCCGTGCAATGAAAAATGCCATGCAGCGCGCCATGCGTCTCGGCGTACGCGGCATTAAAGTCATGGTTGCCGGCCGTTTGGGCGGCGCCGAAATCGCCAGAAGCGAAACATATCACGAGGGGACGATTCCCCTTCAGACACTCCGTGCCGATATCGAATACGGCTTTGCCGAAGCGGCGACCACTTACGGCCGCATCGGTGTCAAAGTCTGGATCTATAACGGGGAGATTTTAAACCAGTCGCTCCGCACGACGCCGAGGACAATGGATTTGACAAGACCGCCCAGAGAGCGCCGTCCGGATAACCGCGGCTCCAGAGGCGGCGGCCCCGGCGGATATAACAGGGGCGGCCCGGGTGGGCAAAACCGTGGACCCGGCGGTAATCGTCCCTACGGGGCCGGCGGGTACAATCGCGGCCCCGGCGGTAACACCGGCGGGCGTCCCGCAGGCAATCGCCCAGACGGGACGGGCGGATACGCTCCGCGTCCCACTGGGCAGGGCGGATATGCTCCGCGTCCCGCAGGCAATCGTCCCGACGGCAATCGTCCCGACGGGACAGGCGGATACAGCCGGCCGGCAGCTCCTGCGCCGCAAAATCCGCAGACTCCGATAGAGGGAGGCTCAAACTAATGCTTTTACCGAAAAGAGTTAAGTACCGCAAGGTCATGAGGGGCCGCATGACGGGCAAAGCGACCCGCGGCAACGTCGTGTCCTACGGCGAATACGGCCTGCAGGCCGCAGAGCCCGCTTGGGTTACCTCCAATCAGATTGAAGCCGCCCGTATTGCGATGACGCGTTATACAAAGCGCGGCGGAAAGGTCTGGATCAAGATATTTCCCGACAAGCCGGTCACATCGAAGCCGGCCGAGACCCGCATGGGCTCCGGTAAGGGTTCGCCCGATTATTGGGTTGCCGTTGTGAAGCCAGGCAGGGTCATGTTCGAAATTTCCGGCGTACCGGAGGATGCGGCGCGCGAAGCCTGCAGACTCGCCGGGCATAAATTGCCGCTTAAAACAAAGTTTGTAAAGCGTGAGACCGAGACGGGTGGTGAATAAGATGAAGGCAAACGAGGTACGTAAACTCAGCGCCTCCGAGCTGGAGGAAAAGCTTGCCGATTTAAAAAAAGACCTGTTCTTTCTGAGAATGCAGCATGCGACGAATCAGCTTGATAATCCGATCAAGATCGCCCAAGTCAAAAAGGATATTGCCCGAGTCAAGACCATTATTCGTCAGAACCAACTCGAGCAATAAAGGAGGTAAGTGAGATGAATGACGAAAGAACCGCTTCCAGAAAGACAAGGGTTGG